>JAACEL010000521.1 GCA_011682535.1 Nitrospiraceae bacterium
GTCGGTTCCCAAGTCAACCATGATGTCCCAGACTTCAACGCTCAACCGCAGCGTCATGCGGTCCTTGTAGCTATCCAGATACGCTCGGCACACCATCAATCCCAGCGCGAGAAAAGAAAGAATCATTCCCGCATCCACGACATTCTGAAGCGTCCATGCTTCCAGGCCCTTGCTAAATCCCTCCGCATACTGTTCAGGGCCCATTCTTGTTCTCCTCCACTATTCCTGCACTCAGGAGCGTTATACACATCATGATCCAGCCGGAACCCGACTGGCAGATTGTCGTTTGCCCATTAGGATCGCCCTTCTTGTCATGGCGCCACGTATTATCCACAAGATTCCGACCGGCAGCAACGTGACGGCGATCATGAGCATGCAAAGGGCCGCTATGAGCTGCGGAGACCCGTTGGCCATAAGCGTCAAGATGCGTACCGGCAGGGTTTCATGCCCCGCCGGATAGACCCGCATGGTGATCCCGATGTCCCGCAAGGAAAAGATATAGCCCACAAACCCTCCGGCCAATAGGCCGCGCCGGGCCAGCGGGGCGACAATGAGCGCCATCCTGCGAAACCATCCTGCACCCGCGACCTGGGCCGCTTCTTCCATCGAAGGAGGGATTTGCGCAAGTTGGGTCACGGATATTCGACTTGTCAGCGCCGTGTACTTGGCGAGATAACCGAGGACGATGATTAAGGGAGTCCCATAGACGAGGTTGGTCCAACGCGTGTTCCACAAGCCGATAAGACCGATGCCGATCACCGTGCTGGGAAGGGCGAAAAGAAAGATTGTCATGGAATCGATGGACCGCCAGTACTTCACTGCTCTCGTTTGTATCAGATAGCCTGCGACAAATCCAAGTATCGTCACGAGGCCGAGCAACCCTTGGCGGCAAATCCCCAGTTCGACCCGAGGCAAGCCCTCGATTTCCGGAGAGGGGCGCAATTGATAGGGCCTTTCACGAAGAAACCAGGCTTCTACGAGAATAACTACCAAAGTCACCGCTTCCTCTGTTCGTCTATTTGTCAAACTGCAATCGCAGCACACTCGAGAACGAATGCTCCGCCCCGCTGGCGTTATCCACTACGGCAACGGCAAAAGGATAACTCTTCAGTAGATCGGAAAACTGCACGTCGTCAATCTCGCCGGTGACAAGCTTCCGCGAAAGCTCTACCGTCCATATCCCTTCATCCCATTTCCCTCCGCAGCGAACATCGCCACGGCTTCCATCGGGGATGGAAAGTACATAGCCCGGTATCCTCTGCCCAGTAGAAAACACCTTCCCCTTCGGGATGGGTACGGCTTCACTCGACAGAAGAAACCTGGGGTCCCTTGGCTTTATCCCCGGGTTCTGCATGAATGCCGGGCCCGTTCCGTAAGGATTGCTATTGCCGGTCGTGCCCTTGTGCAGTTCTACGGAATCGCCATGCCTGCCCCCATCGGGGCCGGAGCGTATATTGTCGATGTACTTGTCGTCACAATACCCGACTGGGTTGCCGCGAGCCGCCTTCCAGTGCCAGATGTCTCCCAAGCCGGGTTCCTCCAAGTACTTGGCCGCCGAGACTCCTGGATGGCAGGCGACCAGACATCCCTCCTGTTGAAAACGCGGAATCGAAACGTCCCAGACGGTCATCACCCGGTCTTCATTGCCCGCTTCTCCAGCCCTTTTCGCCCCAGTGGTTTGCCAGCCGTGGTTATCGTTGATCCACATCGCCTTTTCTGCGCTTTCAGTGGGGTCGGCCCAACGAAAGGCTACAGACAGGAGAGTGTCTGTGTAGACCGCTCGAATATCGAGTGTCGTTCTCCCAATGAGATTCCCTCCCATCAGGTGGACCTTCAATGGCACACTCTGTTTCCATGCCGGGTCGTCCAGTTCACCATCCAGATGCGGAGAGTCGTCTGTGTGGACGGCGTGCAGTGTTACTGAACCGTGAGCAGGGCGGACATGGCATTTCATGCAATCGTCCTTCTCAAGGTGCGCATGGGCTACGATGGACAGATCGCTCCACGGCGTGTCCCCTCCTCCATGCCGATCCACCACACTTGCTATGTGTGCCCAGCGTGCATTCGTGGAATGGCACTGCAAACAGGCCTGCCGGTCAATCTGAGGTTTGCGCGCAACCGTTTGCGCCCCTCGCAGTGTGGCCCAGACGTTATGGACATCCGTGCCGATAGTACCTTGATGGCACTTGGTGCATGCCAGTGACGCATGAGCGCCGTCCCGCCATTGCTCGTAGGGCTGCTGCATGATGTGGCAAGAGGTACACGACTCGGGGCTCGGAAAAAGGTATTTCGGGCCGAGCACACCACCTACGGGAACGACAAGGAGGATGGCCGCACCTGCGAGCAATAGTGACAGGCCGCTCTTTCTGTGTGTCCTGAACATCTTGCCCCTTTCCCGTGTTTCCAAATGCCAGACATTCGGCCAGGGTCCACTCGCCGTTCACTAGAATGTTCTATGGAACCATCTCCGAAGAGGTTTGCCGCGTCTCGGGTTTGGAGGTGAGACGCCATGCGCGGTGGTCACGCTTCGTCTATGTTTGTTCTTCGGAATCTCATCCATGATCGGCACGATGTAGTGCTCATTGCCGTTCAGTTGGGGCCATTCCGGCCGGGTCTCATCGGAAGCGAGAACACGTGGCGTGATAAGAATAGTCAGCACGCTGTTTCGGACCTCGACATCCCTGTTCGTGAAAAGTGGTTTGATGAGGGGAACGTAGCCCAGGATAGGGACTTTTGTGACGGTCCGCGCCATTTCCTGTAAGCGGAGCCCGCCGATGACAATGGTCTCCCCTTCCCGCACGATCACTTCGGTCGATGCCTGACGGGTGGTTTGTTCAGGGAGCCCTGCTTCCGAGGTGAACGTGAAGGTCCCCACGCTCACGTCCACCAGCAAGTGAATCCGATCGTCCGGCAACAAGGTGGCAGTAATCTTCCCTATCGTGTCGGCGGAGATGTCGCTCTTCTTGACGATGGGCCGGCCCGCCGTGTCGAACCCTTCGTTGAAGAAGAAGTTGACGGTCTTGCGGATTTGAATGACCGCCTCGCGGCCACCCATGGACACGGTCCTTGGATTGGCCAGGATCGTTCCCTCGCCGTCCTTGATTAACGTGTTCAATTGCACGAAAAACTCGCTGGGCAGCCTGCCGACGCCCTGGTAGATGCTCTGGCCAAGCCCTGGGAATGTGATCAAACCGTCGAGGCGTGCATCCGGCGTGAGATCGCGGATGGCATTGCCTTCAGGCTGGAAAAAGCCGAAGCGCCCTTCTGCATAGGTCCAATCGAGGCCGAGGCTGCGGTTGGCCCTGTCCGTCAGTTCCACCGCCATCATATCGACCAGGATGTGGGGCGTGTCCGTGTCAATCATCTCGAGATCGTTGCGCAGCGCCTGTAATATTCCGGCGGGTCCCTTGAACAGCATCAGGTTGCGGGCGGCATTGGTCGTGATGTA
>JAACEL010000522.1 GCA_011682535.1 Nitrospiraceae bacterium
ACGGAAAATGCCGGTACTTCATCTACATACCGACCCCGTGGAAAGACTTGGCGAGGGGTGGGGCGAGATCTCTCCCTGCGGTCGAGATGACAAGTGGGCGGTCGAGATGACAAGGGGGCGGTCGAGATGACAAGGGAGCGGTCGAGATGACAAGGGGATTAAATCGACAGGCCCCTGCGCGGGAATGACGGCTTGGAGTTCTTGGCCCCCCACAGCCGCTTTGAGCGGCTCACAACATAAAGCCCCCGGCTACCGGGGTCACTTAACTCCGGCGCCGGGATCCGTGCGGGGGCGCCTGTAAGGGCCATTCCTACCGCAGCCACTGTCTATATGATGCCTACCACGAAGACTGAGGATCACTCAGGGGCCGCGCGATCCAATTGCTTTTGGTTTTCTCCGGGCGGTATACTCCCCGGATATCATTGGAAAACCGGCCTATTGCGGCCTTGTTGAAGGGGTTGTGCGCCATGATCATTGTAATGGCTTCTCGTGAACGGGAAGACATCGACTATGTTGTCGCCCGTATTGAAGCGCTGGGCTATCAGGCGCATCTGATTGAGGGTACACAGCGCACGGTTGTGGCCGCAGTGGGCGACGAACGCGGCAAGTTCCGTCTTCAATCGCTCGAATCGCTTCCGCACGTCGAGAAAGTCGTGCCCATTCTTCAGCCGTTCAAGCTGGCGGGCCGCGAGGCGAAGGAGGAAGACACCTCGTTCAAGGTCGGCGGTGTCACCATTGGCGGCGGCGTGTTTACCGTGATGGCCGGCCCCTGTTCGGTCGAGTCTCGCGAACAGATTCTCGAGACCGCGAAGGTCGTTCACGACTGTGGCGCCACCATCTTGCGCGGTGGCGCGTTCAAACCGCGGACCTCGCCGTATGCCTTCCAGGGGCTTGAGTTGGAGGGGCTGAATCTGCTGGACGAGGCCCGGGAAGCAACCGGCGTGCCGTACGTCACCGAG
Source organism: Nitrospiraceae bacterium (assembly GCA_011682535.1). Taxonomy (GTDB): domain Bacteria; phylum Hydrogenedentota; class Hydrogenedentia; order Hydrogenedentales; family SLHB01; genus JAACEL01. The sequence goes on from JAACEL010000522.1 coordinate 960, forward strand.
GTGATGACGCCCGAGCAGGTGCCGATAGTGGCCGAGCGGGCCGACATTCTTCAGATCGGCGCACGCAACATGCAGAATTTTGGGTTGCTCAAGGCCGTCGGGCGGCTGCGCAAGCCGGTGTTCCTCAAGCGCGGCATGATGTCGACCATCAACGAGTTCCTGATGTCGGCCGAGTATGTGATGTCGGAAGGTAACAAGGACGTCATCCTGTGCGAGCGCGGTATCCGGACGTTTGAAACCGAGACGCGCAACACGCTGGACATCAGCGCGGTCCCGGTTCTGAAGAAGCTCAGCCACTTGCCCGTATTCGTAGATCCGAGTCACGCGACGGGGCATTGGGATCTGGTGATCCCGATGGCGAAAGCTGCCGTGGTGGCGGGCGCCGACGGCCTGATGATCGAGGTGCATCCGCATCCGGAAGACGCTTTCTCCGACGGGGCGCAATCGCTCAAACCGCCGCACTTCAAGCAAATGATGGAAGAGATTGCCCCGTTGGTTTCGCTGATGGGAAAGACACTCTGAGGGCCTATGTCGAACGAAGGACAAGAGACGACCGAAGAGGTCACCCAGGAAGAAAAGGTCGAAGAGGATCTCCAAACGGGCGAAATGCTCGGACGCGACGAGATGCGGCAGGTGATCTATGCGCTGTTGTTCGTCAGCGATCGCCCCTTGAGCGCCGCCCGGCTGGCAGAGGCCCTCGGCGACGCCGATACCCACGTCGTCACCAATCTGCTCGAAGAATTGCAGGCGGAACTCGAAGACCGTCTCGTGCCTTACACGCTCAAGGCGATTGCGGGCGGCTACCAACTCACGACAAAGTCGGAATTCGCCCCCCACATCCGCCGCCTGTTTCAGATTCGCAAGAGCCGGCGTCTGTCACGCGCGATCCTCGAGACGCTCGCCATCATCGCCTACAAACAGCCCGTTACCCGGGCCGACGTGGAAGCAATCCGCGGAGTGAGCGTGTCCTATGCGTTCGACTCATTGCTCGAGAAGCGATTGATCAAGGTGGCAGGCGTGGCCGAGGTGCCCGGACGGCCGCGCTTGTTCCGCACCACCGATGAGTTCCTCGTGCATTTCGGCATGAAGAGCCTTCGGGAGTTGCCCTCCATCGAAGAACTGCGGGAGATGGGGTAGGGCGTGATCCGGCTGCAGAAATACCTCGCCGAGTGTGGTGTGGCTTCGCGCCGCGCCGCCGAGAAGATTATCGAAGCGGGCCGCGTGTCGGTCAACGGCGAAGTGGCCCGCCTGGGGATGAGCGTCGATCCGGCTTCGGATGAGGTGATGCTCGACGGGAAACCGATCGAGCCGCAGGACAAGGTCTACATCATCCTCAACAAACCCAAAGGCACCATTACGACCGCCAAGGACACCCATGGCCGTCCTACTGCGCTGTCTTGTGTGACTGGGGCGCGGGGACGCGTGTTCCCCGTGGGCCGGTTGGACCTGGACGTGGAAGGGGCGTTGTTGCTTACCAATGACGGGGAGTTGGCCTATCGGCTGACCCATCCCAGCTACGAGGTCAAGCGGGTGTATCAGGCCTACGTGCGCGGACGCATGACGCCCGCGGCGGTCGCCAAGCTCGAGCGCGGCGTGGAGTTGGAAGATGGGAAGACGGCCCCGGCGCAAGTCGAGGTGCTTCAGGTACGGCGGGGGGAGTCGTTGGTCCGCCTGACGATCCACGAAGGCCGCAAGCGCGAGGTCAAGCGCATGTTCCAGGCGGTCGGCCATCGGGTGCGCAACCTTGAGCGCTTGTCCATGGGCGGGATCCGCGCCGACGGCTTGCGCACGGGGGAATGGCGCTACTTGAGTGCGCACGAAGTCGACGCCCTGCGTGAGCTAACCAAGATGCCCGTCACGCGCCGTTCGTCCGCCAAACTGCTCTAGGGGTTCTGGCCGGATCCCTAGAGTCGGCGCCCGAACCGGACGTAAAAGTGGCGGCCTTCCACTTCGATTGCGATGCCCCGCATGTCGACCCCCACTAAAACCGCACGCGTTCCCGGGATTGTCTCGCCCACGAACACGGGTTGCAGGTTGATGATGGCGGACGCCAGCGGACGTCTCTTGGTTGCCGGGCGCGGCATGTTGATCTGCAGATCTTCGAGCCCGTAGCGCACCTGTTCCGAACGGCGCAGCATGGGCAGATCGAATAGCTTCGAGGGATCGAACGCATTTTCCGCCGCCTGCGTTGCCACAGGGGGCATGTCTTCCCGCTGTGGTTCCGGCAACGAGGGAGGCGCCGCTTGCGGCCCGGGCTCCGCTTCGACGAGCCGGTCGGGCGCTGGCGGTGACGTGGCCGAGGCTACGACAATCGGCTCTGGTTCAGACGCGGGTTGTTGGGCGGGCTTTGGTTTAGAAACGGGCGGCTTCGGTGGTGCGGGAGCGGGGGGGGGCTGAGGCTGCACCACAGTTACGACAGGCGCCGTCGCTTCGGGGGGTTCGGGCTTGGGTTCCTCAGGCGCGGCGGCCACTGGGGCGGGCTC
>JAACEL010000523.1 GCA_011682535.1 Nitrospiraceae bacterium
CTCTACTGGCTGCATCGAGACGACCCCGAGCGCCCGGTGGGTGAAATCGTCGATGTCTTGGCGGACTGGGTGTCGCAAGGGCACATCGGCGCCTACGGGGCCTCGAACTGGACGACCGCACGCCTGGAGGCGGCCTTGGCGTATGCCCGCGAACACGGCCTGCCGGAGTTGAGCGCAAGTCAGCCCGGGTATGCGTTCGCGTTCCACCCCACCGACCCGAGCGTGGTTTCGCCGATGCGCTACATGGACGCGGAAAGCCATGCCTGGCACGTGCGTTCGCGCTTACCCGTCGCGGCCTACTCGGCGCAAGCCACCGGTTTCTTCGGCGAGGCCAATGCCGCCTGGGCTCAAGGGGGCTTCTCCGGAGAAGCGCCCGTGGCGGCGGGCTACGGCCTGCCGGAGAACCGCGAACGCCTGACGCGCGCGATTGACCTGGCCCAGCGGAAGGGCGCCACGGCCAGCCAGATCGCCCTCGCGTACCTGTGCCATCAAGCCTTCCCCGTCTACCCCATCATCGGCACGAGCCGCGCGGAGCGCATCCGCGAAGCCATGGCGGCAACCCGCATCGCCCTCAGCGGCGAGGAAATGGCCTACCTGGAATCGGGTTGCGCACTGCAGGCATAGGCGGCCTGGAACATAGCCTCGATATTCTCAACGGGGACGTTCTGCTGGATGTTGTGTACCTGGTTGAAGACGTAGCCACCTGTTCCCGACGCAAACACGCGCATGTTGTCCCGCACATGTTCGGCCACTTCCTCGGGCGTGCCGTTGGGGAGCACATGTTGCGTGTCGCAGCCGCCGCCCCAGAACACTACCCGGCCGCCGAAGTCCGCCATCAGGCGCTCGGGTTCCATATTGGCTGCGGTGATCTGGACGGGATTGAGGATGTCGATCCCTGCTTCGATCCAGAGCGGGATGTAGTGATACACGGATCCGCACGAGTGCAGGAAAGTCTTCCAACTCGTGTTCGTATGCACCCACTCACACAGACGTGCGTAGTGGGGTATGACCATCTCGGCGAACAATTCCGGGGCAATCAGCTCACCGCGTTGCGTGCCCGCGTCGTCCGAGGCCACCCCCCATGCGAAACAACGGTCGCCGATGACCTCGTGTAGTAACGCGAGCTTTGCGATCGTTACGTCCACGTAGCGTCCCATCATGTCGTGGGCGCTTTCCTTCTCCGTCATCAGCATCATCAACCACAGATCCAACGAACCCTGCGTGATGTTGTCCGCCAGCAACGCACTCAGACCCATCATCGAGATACACGGACCCCAACCGAGAATCGCCTTGTCCGTCTGTTCGTACAGCATCCGGGCGCGGGCGCCGACGGCTTCCAGCACGTCGTCGGCGATCGTGCCGCTAGGCTGAAACGCAGCCGGGTCGATGCAAGCCGACGCCATCGTCGAGCGGATGAAATCGAAGTAGTAGCCGTCCTTGGGCATCGCGGCGAAGGCCTCGCCGCCGGGGCGACGCAGCCGCCAGCCGCCATTTTCCTCTTCCGCGATCACCGTGGCCGGAGGGAAATAGACCTCCTGGCCGCAGAAAAGTCGTTTCTTCACGCCTTCGGTGGCGTCTTGCTCGGCCCACACGACATCCCCAACGTCCAGCGGCACAACATCCGCGTGCAATCCGTCCAACACCTCTATCTCCACCTCGGCCAGGATCTGCATCGTGTCATGCACCTTGGTCGGGGTGGTCACACCCATCCTGCGCTTCAGGCGGTCATAGACGACCGCATTGATCCCCGAGGCCCGAATGGCGCCCAGGTCGATGGGCACCCGGTCCGGTTGATGGAAGTTGACCGCAGCCGCTATACGCTCTCGAGACGTCATGATGTCCGTCCTCCACTAAGAATGCGACGCACCTCCCAACCCCAGGGAGGTCACTTCTTCCAGATGCAGCGGTAGTTGAAGCGGCGGTTGGGGGCGCTGTCGCCGTTGAGGCAGAGGGAAATGGGCTTCTTCAACTCGGCCGGGTTGTCGCACCAGTGAAAGTCGAACGTGATTGCGTCGCCCGCCAGGCCCATGGCCGCGCGCGGGACGGCCAGCTCGAGCGTCTTGCCCGCATAGCGGTAGGCAATTTCAGCCTGCTCAACCCACGTACCCGCGGCGGAGTCGTAACGCATGATCGTCGTGGTCTTGTCGTCGACCACCCTCTGGTTGACGAGCAAGTCATAGCCGTACAAGCCGGTGTCGTGGTCCTGGTCGGCGTCGATCAGCAAGAGCATCCAGTTGCTGCCGGTGTGCGGGGTGAGGGCGGCGTTGGCCTCGACGTAGAAGTAGACGTTATTCGCGTCGACCGCCACCTTCGCGGTGACGATATCGTTGCGGCCCGAGTCGTTCTTGTAACGCAGTCCGCCGTAGCCCGGGTAGTCGCGGTGGAAGATATCGCCGATGGTATCGCGGTACTCGACCTTGACCTCGGCCCAATCGGCGAAATCACCGTCAATCCTCATCGCGCTAAGGCCGCTCAGTTCCGGTATCGGTCGAATGCCCTTGTATCGCCGGATGTTCTGGGCCATCTGCATGTAGTAATTGTCGGTGTACCCGCCCTTCATCGGCTGAATGCAGCGATTGAACTCGGAGTTGTACTGGTCGATGAAGCGATACGTGGACTCCCGGCGCAAAAACGAGAACGTCTTACCTTCGGCGGGGTGGTACTTGCCGGCCGTCCACTCGTTCCAGTCGTTGATATAGAGAAACTGCGGGTCCGATTGGAGCGCTTCGTCCCAACGCTCCTGGAAATAGATGCCGTAGCCTTCGGGATTTTTCACCGTCTTGCCCAGCCAGGGCACGTAAGTGGGCACCGGCAGGTCGTATTCGTTGAGTTCCGGTTCGCCGCGTTCGCGACTCCACGATTTGCCGACCAGGCTCGAGGGATGCTGCGCGGGGGTGACGGCGGCCTCTTCCTTGACGCCGTTGTGCCTCGACACCAGGTCGTCCGGGTCCATGTCGCGCACGGCCGGGTTCCCGAGGTCATACCCGAAACTCCAGTTGTCTTCGGTACCGATGAACCGCTTGCCCGCCCATTCGTAGTATCCCCACCACATCGTCCGCAGCGTGAAGAAGGCCTTCACTTCCTTCGTGTAATCCAGGTAGAACTCCTCGGCGTAATCGGGGTCGCCGTAGTGGGGATGGTTCGGGTCGGTCTTGGCGGCCGCGTCGTAGTGCGGGTTGGGATGCTGCGTACCCTGACCGTTCGCGTCGACGCTCGGATTGCCGTTGTACAACAACAGCGGCTTGCCGTCCCAGTAGAACCAGAGGTCTTTGTACTGCTCCTCTTTGTAGATCTTGTCGTATAGATCTTGGACGACGGTGATGACGGGCCCGTTGAACGCCCAAAAACAGAACTGCGGCACCTTGTTGCCTTCGGCCTTCATCTTCTGCATCACGGGGAACACCACGGCCCACTCATCCCAATAACG
>JAACEL010000141.1 GCA_011682535.1 Nitrospiraceae bacterium
ATGGAACAGGCTGAAGATGCCACTGAGTTTACCGCGCGGGAACCCCTCGAGTTGGGCTTGACAACGGATCGATATGGCAATGTGTTCAGTGCGCCGGACCCCGCTGTTCTCAGAGTGTCCACGGCAAACCGTACCTCAGTGACTTCGACTGTCGTTGTACACGTGACCATCAGCGACTTCTTCGATGATGTGGTAAGCACGCGCAGCAAGCGGATTGAGGCCCCGGCTGAAAGCGCGGAGACCATTGACTGGGATCTGGGTCTCGACAACCTCGGGTTTTACCGCGTCGTCGCCATGTGGGAAGTCAACGGCGAGTTGCATCGTAAGACGTTGCGTATTGCCCGCATCGAGTCGTACGCGCACGATGATTCCGTGTTTGGCATGAACCATGCCCCCAGCACCAACGAGATGTGCCGGCACATGCGCAAAGCGGGCTCGGTGTATGCGCGCGAGTGGGCCATGGAATGGGAAGACATCGAGCCTCAGCCCGGCAACTTCACCTTTGACAAGGCGGATGCACACGTCAACCGCGTGCTCAGCACCGGCATGAGGAATGTCCAACAGTTGCCGCCGTTCCCGTCGGTGTCGTGGAACAGCGAAGCCCCGGAGGGCGAGAGCGTGGATGTCCCACACGTGTGGTGGCATCCCGCCTACTACGCCCCGAAAGACGTTAGCCTTTTTGTGCGCTACGCCGACACCGTGGTACGTCATTTCAAAGACCGAATCCAGGTGTGGGAGTATCTCAACGAGCCGTTTTACACCATTCATGCGCTGCCCAACGTGCAGCAGATGGACGCAGCGGTTCCGGCCCTCGTCAATGCGGAATATACCGTGGAAGACTATATTGCATTGCTCAGAGTCTTCTATGAAACGGTAAAGAAGGCGGATCCCACCGCACTGACTATTGGCGGTATGGGGGGGCGTCCCGATCTGCTCACCAAAGAGTTCTTCCAAGCGGGCGGCCTCGATTACCTGGACATCTTCAACCTCCACATATACCCCGGACTTCGTAAACCGGAGGGGTATGTGTCCCAGATGGCCGAGTTGCTGGCGGACATGTCCAAGACGAAGGCGGGTCAGAAACCAATCTGGATCACCGAGGCCTCCTATTACGGGGTAGACGAACTGCCGCACGAGCCCTACATTATGCCTCCGGGGCCGTGGGCTGCGAATCGGTTGCTGCGCGACGAGCGTGAGAGCGCCGACTACGCCACCCGCTTCAATCTCATTATGCTGGCGCACGGCGTCGAGAAGGTATTCTACCACTGGGGCGGCGTGGCCTGTGCGGACCCGAACGCCGCCGGCACGCTCGTCGAGTCGTGGATGACGGATTTCGCCGGCACACCCCGCAAACTGTACGTTGCGCAGTCCGTCTTAGCCAATCTTCTGGGCCCCAATCCAAGGCTGGCTGCCACACTCAAGAAGCCGCCCGTGGTCAACGGGGTTGGCACGCAAGGAGTCTACGGCTACGCGTTTCAGTGTGGAGGCCGTGGCCTGTTGGCCGCGTGGGCCCCGTCTGACGAGAACCCTGACGCCTCATGGTTTCTCAAGACACCTGCCCAGGCACAAATCGTGAGCATCGTCGGCGTCGAATTGCCTAACGAGACGGTTGCTCTTGGCGACTCTCCAGTATACGTGGTGAGTTCGGCCATGCCAGCCTCGGAAATCGCGAGTGCGTGTAAACTGCATCGCGCCTCAATGTCATAGAGTACCCCTGCGGCCCCATGACCCGTCGCTCGAAGTGCATCCCCAGGCGATGGAGGACGGTCCCTCGTCAGCCGGGGACCGGAAGGCGCGCCTGTCAGGACGCGATTGGGATGGAAAAAGGAGACTAGAGTTGTGATAACGAAGGAACGTCATATTCTCCGCTTGGGCTGGTGGAGCGCTATCGCCGTGCTGTTCGCCCTGTTGATTGCGGCGGTTTCGTGGGCCGGCACCCATGTCGAGAGCTTCGGGGATGCCCCACTCCAGGGAATGTGGAGCGTGAGCAACGCCTTCGCGGGGCAACCCGATTCCATCACCGTGGGCGGCGGCCTTTGTACTTTCCACAAGCGGGGCGCCTCCCCCGGATTCAGTCAGTCGCTTTCCTTGCTCGGCGATCGGGCGGACAACCGCACACCGCCTCCCTGGTCGGTGGAATACACCATTCCCGACACGTCCGCCTTGATGGACAACGGCGGATACCTCTGCAACCGCTTTTGGATGTCGGGCGCGGCTGCATACGACTGGGTGTACGTGGGCAAACGTGCCGGAATGATCACCGTGGGTACCGCCGACGGTACGCAGATCCTCTTCTCCTTTCCGGGCGATGCCACCTCACTGCTCAAGATCCGGTTTGATGTGACCCTGGAGGGACTGGCCGTTTACGCCACCACGGACATTGGCTCCTATGGACCGCCCAAGACGCTGACCTGGCAGCGGGACATCGCGCTGGACACGCCGCTCAGTCTGGATATCATGGCATCAGATATGTACGCCCCTTCAGCGGCGAAGCCGTTCGACATCGCCATCAAGAACCTGACCATTACAACGGGCGGTCTGGCCGATGTCGTGCTGTCCGATGAAGACGAAGTGGCGGCAGGCGCACCGCGGCTCAACCCGCGGTGCGAGCCAATTGGCTCAAAGAACCTTATCCGCAATGCCTCATTTGAGTGTGGGGCCGATTTGTGGTCGTCCCTGGGCAAGCAGACGGGGTGGGGTGGGGAACTGTCGGGTCTCCACGGCGTCATCGAACCGGAGAGTGCCTGGCATGGCCGCGCGAGCCTGCGGATCGACATGGGGCCCGGCGTGACACCAGTCACGTGCTTCGACGGCTGGCCGCCGGACCGCGACCTACAGCATGCGCCCTTGGCCGCCAACATCGGCTGGATGGTCGTCACACCCGATCAGCCCGTTACCCTCTCGGCATACTTGCGAGCCTCCGTGGCGGGCACGAAAGCACGGTTCCTCTTCCGATTCGCCAAGAACGCCCTGGACGGCATCCAGCAGGCGTCCCACGATGTGGTGTTGTCGACCGAGTGGACCCGCTACACGGTCACCCAGACCGCGCTCGACGAGGACATGTGCATTGCCATTGGGCCGGACATGACGGCGATGCCCGACGAGACCGTTTCGTGCTGGATCGATGCGGTGCAATTAGAGGCAGGAGCAGAAGCAACGGCCTTCGAAACTCTGGAGCCGGTCGAGATTGGATTCCAGACAGGACGCTATGGAAACGTCTACGATATCGCCGAACCAATCGTACTGACTGTGGAGGCGAACAACAGTGGCGCCGCAGACGTCGCCGTTTCGTTGCGTATGGAGATGGAGAACTTCTTCGGCGACGCGTTGACGCCCAGCATGCTGTCGGTGGCCATTCCCGCCGGCGGGCGGGTGTCCGAACCCTGGACGCTGGAACTCCCCGGCAAGGGGTACTTCCGGGCACGTATCACGTGGACGGCCAACGGGCGAGATCATGTTCGCGTCGTGGAGTTGACCGCAATACAACCCTACGCGGAAGATGACTCCCCCTTCGGTCTCAATCATCCGGCGCCTACGGCACGTCAATTGAGATTGCTCTCCAAGGCCGGGCTGCGTTGGGTCCGCGACTGGGCCGTAAACTGGGATTGGGTGGAACCCACCCAAGGCCAAGTGTCCTGGGCCTCGACCGATGAACAGCTCGAGTATGTAGCGTCTGCCGACATGAAGACGCTCGTCGTGTTTCCCAATCCCTCCACCAACTGGGCGTCCTCCGCGCCGTCATCGGTGGAGCCGAAGCTCTGGTTCCGCTTGGCCTATGCGCCCAAAGACCCCGATTTGCTGTTCGATTTTTTGGGCAAGGCAGTGGCCCGCTACCAGAAATCATGCACGCACTGGGAGTTTCTCAATGAACCCCTGTGGGTGCCCAACTTCTGTCTGCCGCAAAGCGCGGGGTACACGGTGGCCGACTACATCGAGTTGCTGGAGGGCGCCTACGGCGCCATCAAGGCTGCCGACCCCAACGCCAAGGTCATTGCGGGCCTCGCCATCGAGCCCAAGTTCCCGTTGGGCGACCAATTCATTACAGGGGGCGGGCTCAAGTACTGTGACTTGCTCAATCTCCATCCCTATGGCGGACTGACCGCGCCGGAAGACTTCATTCCCGACATGAAGCGCATTCAGCGTGCCATGGACGCGCAGGGCGAGCGCAAACCCATCTGGGCCACGGAGGCGGCCTACTACGCGGTGGACGACAAGCCGTGGACGCCTTGGGCCGTGCCGCCGGGACATTTCTCCGCCAACCTGCTTCTCTCCGACGAGCGGACTTGCGCCGACTACATCGTCCGGCAAGCCATCATCCTGCTGGCCCACGGAGTCGAGAAGATCTTTTATCATGAACCAATCGAGGGGCCGGTCAACTACGGAAGCTGGAATATCGAGAACACATTCCTCGCGGAGGAGTCTGTGCCCAAGAAATCCTATGCGGCGATTTCCGCACTCGCCACGCTTCTAGGCCCGGCGCCCCGCTACGTTGCGGCAGGCGCTGTCCCCGCCGCCAGCGGCAACGCCAAAGTGCTCGCCTACGCGTTTCAGTGCGGCCCCAAATCCGTCGTGGCTGCGTGGGCACCTGACGCGGAGAAACCATCCGGGAGCATCAAAGTGGCGCCGGGCGTGACCGCCTTCGACGTTGTGGGCAATGAGATGCCATCGCCTCTTTCCCTCGGCACATCCCCGACATACTTTGTTAGTTCGTCACTCACTGCCGATGCGATTGCCGAGAACTGGTTCAGGGAGGAGAACTGATGCTCTCCATCGACCTCGAAGGCAAGACGGCTATTGTCACAGGCGCAGGTCAGGGCCTGGGGGAGGCAATCGCCACGCGGCTCCATGAGGCCGGAGCCAATGTGGCGATCAACTACTTCTCCGATCCTGAAGGCGTCAATCGTGCCAAGGCAGAAGAACGTGTGACGGCCTTGGGCGACAGAGCTGTCGCGCTCGAAGCCGACGTGCGCGACTTGTCGGCGGTCCAAGCCATGACGAAGGCCGCCGCGGAACGGTTCGGCGGCCTCGATATCCTTATCAACAACGCGGGCGTGCTGCAAGACCGCACCCTCAAGAAAATGACGCCGGAGGAATGGCAGTGCGTTCTCGATACGAACCTGACCGGCGTCTTCAATGGTATGAGGGCCGCCGTGGATGTCCTCAATGAAGGCGGCAGGATCGTCAATATCTCGTCGATCTCAGCAATCATGGGGTTTTATGGACAGTCCAACTATGCCGCTGCCAAGGCTGGCGTGATTGGGTTAACCAAGGCGGCAAGCCGCGAACTCGCGGGGCGCGCCATCACCGTCAATGCGGTGGCGCCCGGGGTCGTGATGACGGAGATGGGGCAGTCCATTCCTGAAGCCGTTCGTAACGATATGTTCAAGTCCATCCCCCTTAAGCGATTCGGAGAACCGCGCGAGATTGCCGATGTCATCGTGTTCTTGTGCAGCCGCATGGCTTCGTATATGACGGGGCAAGTGCTCCATGTGAACGGAGGGTGGATCGGGTGAGAACGCCGCTTGACCTGAAATTGTGCAGTGCTGACGAGGCTGTTGCCGCGATCCAGGATGGGCAGACGGTGGCTACTGGCGGGTTTGTGGGCGCGGCCCACGCGGAGGCTCTCACGGCCGCTCTCGAGCGCCGGTTCCTGGACTCGGGGAACCCGCGCGGCCTTACGCTGGTGTATGCGGCGGGTCAGGGTGATGGCGATTCGCGCGGCTTGAACCACTTGGCGCACGAACGGCTTCTCAAGCGCGTAGTAGGCGGGCACTGGGGTCTGGCGCCCGGCCTAGGCGCACTGGCCACGTCCGGGAAAATCGAAGCCGTGAATTTCCCGCAGGGCGTGATGTGTCAGCTCTTCCGCGATATCGCGGCAGGCCGTCCGGGCTGCATCACCCATGTTGGGCTCAATACCTTCATTGACCCGGAGAACGATGAAGGCATCCTCAACGCTCAGACTCCCCAAGGGAGTGTCGAACGCGTGACGCTGGCCGACCGGACATGGTTGTTCTATCATGCTTTCCCCATCCACGTGGGGCTGATTCGGGCCACGGCCGCCGATCCATTAGGGAACCTGCTCATGAGTGAGGAGGCTCTAGTAGGGGAGGTCCTGCCCATTGCCCAGGCCGCGCACAACTGTGGCGGGTGCGTGATCGCGCAGGTGGCCAGACTCGAAGACCGCCGGGCAAATCCCCATGCCGTACAGGTGCCCGGTGTGCTCGTCGACCGCATTGTCGTGGCGAAGCCGGAGGAACACCCCCAGACATTCGCCGAAACGTTGAACCCCGCCTATTACAGTCCGCTTCCCGATGGCTTCGAGGTCAACGCGGCGTTGCCGGCGATGCCGGCCGGCGTGCGGCGCATTATCGCGGCCAGAGCCTGTGACGCGGTTCCCGATGGCGCCATTGCCAATCTCGGTATCGGCATGCCGGAAGGTATCGCGCGCATCGCGGCCGAGCGCGGTACTCTCGACCGTTTCACCCTGACGGTCGAGAGCGGTCCCATCGGCGGGATCCCGGCGGGGGGGCTGAGTTTTGGTGCCTCGCTGTATCCCGAAGCCATCATCGACCAGCCGGCCCAGTTCGACTTTTATGATGGCGGCGGTCTGGATTTCGCGGCCCTGGGCATGGCGCAGGTGGACGCGGAAGGCAACGTGAACGTGTCGAAGTACGGTTCGCGCCTCTCCGGTGTTGGCGGTTTCGTAAACATCACCCAGAACGCCAAGCAGTTGGTGTTCTGTGGGACCTTCACGACGAACGGTCTGCGTGCAGAGGTAGAAAGCGGGAAGCTCAAGATACAGCAAGAGGGCAAGGTGAGGAAGTTTATCAACTTGCTGGAGCAATGCTCGTTCAGCGCACCTCACGCGTATCAATGCGGCCAAGAGGTCCTATACATCACCGAGCGTGCAGTGTTTCACTTGTCCGACGAGGGTTTGGCCCTGCTTGAGGTCGCTCCCGGCATCGACATCGAAACGCAGGTCTTGGCCTTGATGGATTTCGCGCCCGTTATGAGAAACGTTGCGGAAATGCCCTCACACCTCTTCCGGTAGACTGGAAACCTAACGGCACACCGTCAGCGTTCAGAGGTCTTCTGATGTGCAGTGGCATGTTTGGAGAAGGATACACCAGTGCGGAACATACTCATTCTCGGCGCCGTCCGCACCCCCATCGGGGTGATGGGTGGAGCGTTCATCGGCACAAGCGCCGTGCAACTCGGAATCTCCGTTGCTACTGAAACACGGCGGCGTAGCGGCGTTTCACCAAAACAGATCGACGAGGCTATCTTCGGCTGCGTTCTTACGGCAGGGCAAGCCCAGAATCCTGCGCGTCAGATCGCACTGGGCGCAGGAATACCGCAGGAGACACCCTCCTTCACCGTTAACAAGGTCTGCGGATCGGGCTTGAAGGCGATCGAACTCGACTGGCAGGCCCTCGCGCTCGAACGTGCTATCGAAAGCGTCGCGGTTTACAGGGATATCTACTTGCGCCTGTTCCCGGACGACAAGCGGGAGGAGCACTACCGTCTCTGGCGGGACGCGCGGCTCCTGTACCTGGGTTGCACCATGAGCATCGTACGGGAAGCGGCCTTCCTTTTCGACCAGGAGTTTGGCGGCGACAGTCTGCTCCGTTTCTTTGACGAAACGACGGCCCAATGAATTCGGTTCTGGTTGGGCGCACCGCTGGCCACACCGATACGCGAAGGAGATAGGACCATGAACGCTCAGGGCGCTTTGGGCAATACCGGAACCCTATTGGCGAGCGGAGTGATAGTTCTGCTCTTCCTGGCTGTTGCAATGCGCGAAGCCGGCGCGGAATTCCGGCTTTCGTTCGAACACGAGTTTGAAACCTCCTCCGGCCAGCGGCCCAGCGTGGCGGCTGACGTCGCATTCGTCCGCGGAAGGACGGACCGTTGGTCGGGGGAGTTTCGCTCTGGTGCGGTGCTCGCGTATCCGACGGAAGGTAACTACGACCCTCGGCAAGGCACGATCGAGCTCTGGGTGAAACCACGCTGGGACGCTGAGAAGATGACCGGAAGTGCTTTCTTCTGGGGCGTGGACAGTGATCCGGGAAAGGAAAACCGGACCGTCCTTGGCTTCCTCGGACGAGAGGGCAAGGCTGTGGTGCATTTTGGCGATGATGGCGCCTTGTCGGGGGTGTCAGCGCGCGTTGACTGGCGAGCGGGTGAGTGGCACCACGTCGCGGCGTGTTGGGACGAGGAACAGCACTGCCGCGCCCTCTACATTGACGGGGAACGGCGCCATGCCAGCGTGTGGGGCGGGGGGATGCCCAGTGAGCAGTCGGTGTTCCATGTCGGGTCAATGCCCTGCAAGACTCGCTGGGACAGTGCGGAATTAGGGCACGAAGCCGACGCGGCCATCGACGAGGTGCGCCTGCACACCGAAGTTGTGATGCCCGGCTTCGACGTGGCCGCGCGCCAAGCCGTCGAGGACCTCAAGGCGAAGCGTAGGAATGCGCGAATCACCGAGGCCGCGAAGCCCGGCTTCGAATCCGCTTACGCTCGGTTGCGGCGCGAGTTCACACTCGACCGCGTGGCGGACGAACAGATCGAGGTCGCGTGGGAAGACTTGGTCGGGATGGCCGCTCCGATTAGCAAGCGAGTGCCGTTGCAGGTGCGATACCACCCGGACGTGGTCTTTCAGCACCCCGACGCTTCAATCGCTCTCGGGCGCACGAACGCATCCCTGGGGCTCGGCTTCGCGTTGGCGGAGCCTTATGCCTTGCCCGACCTGTACGAAACGGGGAAATCCCTACACCTCGGCTATCTCCCGATCGTCCACAGCCGGTGGGAAAGTACGCCTTTGGTACTGGAACAAACCGCCTTCACATTCTTGCCGGATGACGAGGAAACAGTAACCGGGCGGGAGACACAGTACCTTGTGGTGCGAATTCGGGTAACGAACACAGCCACAACGCCACAGGCGCGTCCATTGCTGGTGCTTATCGGCGGCATGGAAGGACGTCAGAACACGAACTACGATCCGTTCCTCGGGTCGGCGGGGAGTTGGGTGGGCAAGCCGTTGAACCTTGAGTTGGACGGGCGCTCCTTGCTGCTGGATGGAAACGTGCTCCTCGTCTACCAATCAGACGGGGATGAGGTCTGCCGCCTGGTTTCGCAGATGCGGACTGGGGCGGATGATCCGGACGATCCGGAGATGGTCATGAACGCGCTCCGTTTCGACTGGACACTGGCTCCAGGTGAGACCCGCGTCATTGATCTGGTTGTAGCGCCGGCTGCGGGAGGATATCGACTGGACGAGCGGCCTCGAATGGAAACCGTTGACTACGAGGCTGCGTTGAGGCGTGCCGTGGCTTACTGGGAACACGGATTGACCCCTGGCATGAAGCTGACAACGCCCGACTCAAGGTTGAACGACATCTACAGGTCTCTCATCCTTTCATGCCTTGCCAACATGACCAAGAATCCCGGCCGCCCCTGGATCGAGCCCATCCAGGCGCCGATGTGGGAAGCTGTATGGCCCTGGGAATGCATGCATATGGCCGTACCGTTTTGTGCCCTTGGCTATGGCCGGGAGTTGGAGCCCATGTACCGCTTTTTCACCGAGCGGCAGACCGGGCTCGGGCCTTATGGGGTGGAAAACCGCGGCCCGGATGGGGATGTTCACGCCACATATGGCTGTTACACCACCAATTTCCTGCTGCGTTGGATGGTCGAAACAGGCGCCGTGCTCTGGGGCATGGCGGCCAAATGCGACTACTCGCAAGACACTCAGTGGCTCGAAGCCAACCGCGAGAGCATCCTGGCGGCATGGGACTGGATACAGACCGCCCGAAGACAGACGAAACGTTTCAAGAACAACGGGGAAAAAGTGGAGTACTACGGTCTCTTGCCCAAAGGCCGCGCGCACGACTGGGACGAATGGCGCTATCATTTCACGTTTAGCGATGCCTTCACCTGGAAAGGGATGAACGACATGGCGGCTGCGTTCGGCCGCGCCGGTTTGCCAGATGCCCCAAGGCTTGCAAGCGAGGCCGAGGACTACCGTCAGTGCATTCTCGATGTTGTCGAACGGATTCAGTACGTGGATCCTGAAACCGGTCTCCTGTTCGTTCCCAACGATGTCCTCCAGCGCCCTGGGGATCCGCCTGGCAACGTCTGGTGGGTGGACGGACCCAACTGCCTGTTCGCCTTGGGATTGCTGGATGCGCAAACCGACCCGCGCTTCGAGCCGATGGTGCAGTACATGCAGCGGCACTTCGGGACGCTGATGGGCATCATTGGCCCTATGGACCAGTATCAGAAACCTGAAGAGAAATCGCTGTATTGGTACGTCAACAGCGGTGAACGAGGGCTCTTCAAGAACTATCTGGCTCGGGGAGAGGTCGAGAAGGCGCTCTTGCTGTTCTACTCGACGCTCGTGTACGGTCTTTCTCACGATTGCTACCAGACCGTCGAGCGTATCCATGTCTGGGATCCGAACTACGCGCCGTTTCAGCCAAACGCATCTGGGAATGGCCGTCTGCTGGACATGATGAAACGGATGGTGATCGACGAGCAGGAACCCGGCGTGCTGTGGCTTTTGCGGGGGTGCCCGCGCCGTTGGTTTGCGGAAGGGCAGGAGATTTCAGTGGAAGACGCGCCGACCCTCTACGGGAAAATGGGCCTTAAGACGAGTGTCACCGGCAATGCGCTCACGAT
>JAACEL010000142.1 GCA_011682535.1 Nitrospiraceae bacterium
TGATCAACGGCGTCGGTTCGACGACCCAGATGGAACTGCTGGTCGTGTTGAGTGGCGTGCGGCGTTTCCTGGAGGGCAAAGGCATCCGCATGGTCCGCAGTTGTGTGGGTGAGTTCCTGACCGTTCAAGAGATGGGCGGGTTCCAAATGTTCATGGCACGCATGGACGACGAACTGCTGGCGCTGTGGGATGCCCCGTGCCACAGTCCCGCGCTCAGTGTGAAGTAGGGGCGAGGAACCTACGATGCCGGACCGTGTTGGATACAACGAGTGGATGCGCATGTTGCGCGCAGCCATCGAAGCCATACGCACCAATCACGAGGCCCTGTCGAAACTGGATTCGTTCGGCGGAGACGGCGACCACGGCACCACGATGGTGCGGGCGATGGCCTGCGTCGAGAAGGCGGCCGAGGCTGCGCCGCCCGATGTCGAATCCCTTCTTCGAGACGTTGGCTGGGGGGTGATGGGCGTCGATGGCGGGGCCACCGGGCCGCTGTTTGGCAGTCTGTTCATGGCGATGGGCGAGGCGGCCGCCGGGAGCGAGCCGCTGGATGCGGCGGGCTTGGCCGACATGTTCGAAGCGGGACTGGCGGGTGTACAGAAGCGCACAAGAGCGAAGGTGGGCGACAAGACCATGATCGATGCTCTTGTGCCCGCGACGGTGGCGTTGCGTGAGGCCGTGGAGGCGGGCGCGTCTGTTTCGGAGGCGATGAGCCGGGCGGCCGAGGGCGCCGAACAGGGCGCGGCGGCGACGAAGGCCATGCAGGCCCGTTTCGGACGGGCCAAGAATGTGGGTGAGCAGAGCATCGGCGAGCAGGATCCCGGGGCGGCTTCCGTGTCGCTGATCCTGCGCGCGTTTAGTGAAGCCTTGGTGCCGTGACGGCGGGGTGTGCGGCAGGTTGAGAAAAGGAGTGTGTTGATGAACGATGTAACGAGGCGACAGATGATGGGCGGTCTAGCTGTTGGCGCGGCGGCTGCGGCGCTCGGCGGATCCGCGGAGGCAGCGATGAAACCACTCGACAACGACAGTTTCTATAAGGCCGGCGGCTCGTTCGACGCAGACGCCGCCAAAGAAGTCTATTACGAGATGATGCGGTACCACAACTACCCCATCCCCGAGCGTCTTCGCGGCGAAGACTTCTGGACGCTGGATTTCGGCGCGGGGAAGTTTCTTGAAGTCGGCATGGCGGGCATCTTCTGGATCAACCGGAAGGAAGACGATTACTTCGGGCATGAGATCTACCTGCTGCCCGGGCAGATGATCCCCGAGCACAAGCACGTGAAGACCGCCGACGCCCGCCCGAAGATGGAGGGTTGGCACGTGCGCCATGGCTCGATCCACATCTACGGCGAAGGCGAGCCGACGCCGGGCGTCGAAGCGCGGATTCCGCCGATGCACCGCGACATCGCCACGGCCCGCACCGAGCAGAAGCTGATGCCGGGCGAGGTCGGCTGGCTGGGCGGTCCCGAGCAATGGCACTTCATGGTGGGCGGTCCCGAAGGCGCGATCGTTACCGAATACGCTTCCTATCACGACGGAGCCGGGCTTCGGTTCAGTCATCCAGACGTTTCGTTCTAGAATTTAAGCCACAAGCCTGCCGGGCCGCGGGCAGGGACGCGGCGCGTGCATGCGTCCCGCCCGCGGACCTTGTCCGGGTTGACGGCGTGTAGTGTGGTGCAGTGAGCGAGTGAGGAGGTATTCAAGGTGAGGGTTGTCGCGCAGATGAGCTGGGCCCAGTTGATGGCGCGGTTGGCGCTGGCGGGATGTGGCGTACTGGGGCTGTTCGCCTCGGTGGCGCGAGCCGGGCCGCCGTCCTACGAACGCAAGGGCAACTGGGCCAAGACCATGCTGGCCCTACGGGCGCAATACATCGAATGGCGTGAGCAAGCAGTGCTCGTGCCCGGTCCCTGGCACGTGACTCCGGGGTTCAAAGCCAGGAAATTCTCCCAGGTCCTTGCCCCTGAGCGAGAGGTGGATCTCAAAGCCAAGGGTGAGGATGGGAAGATGCTGTGGACGGTTCGCGGCGACTACGTGGACGGCGAGGTTCATCAATTCTCCGCGCCCGATTCCTCTAGCACCTATCTTTACCGCTCGATCCAGTCCGGTGGCAAACAGACCGCTATCGCCAGTTTTGGCAGCGATGACGGCCTGTCCGTCTGGCTTAACGGCGAATCGGTTTTGTCCAAAGACGTTGCCCGTGTGGCCGCCGCCAACCAGGACGAGGTCAAGCTCAAGCTGCGCAAAGACGGTAACGACCTCTTGGTGAAGATCTACAACCGGACAGGGGAATCGGGTTTCTACTGCGCCATTACCCCCGATTCCGCGCAAGCCTATTGGGGAAGCGTCCAGCAGGATTTCCCCATCGAGACTCAGTGGCTGAGCCGCGACGTGGGCGATGGCGCTGTGCTGACATGGTTCAACGACGCGTCGCACGTTGACTTGGAGACCGCCGCCCTCGGCAAAGCGATCGCCGCTCTCGGCGACGGGGGTGCTACGCTCAAGCGCGATTTTGAGGCCCTGTGCGCCGCCAACGCGGCCCCCGAGGATCCGCGCTGGTGGAAGCTCTACGGCAAGGCCGCGGTCACGCGCGAGCGCCTGCGCACGGCCGAGCGCCAATTGGGCCTGGTCGATTTTGTGGCCTTGCGGCGTGCCATCGACGACCTTTCCGCGTCCTTCCCCAGTGAATACACCAAAGGCGCCAAGTTCCTTCGGCGGCTCGAAGCCTGCGAGGCGGAGTTGCCGGGCGTTCTCGAAGCTTTGGCCAGCGGCGACGTCCGGGCCCTGAATGCGGCCGATGAGATTGTCGAGGTGCAGCGCACCATCCTGCTGTCCAATCCACTGCTCGATTTTGACGAAGTCATGCTGGTCAAACGTGGCGTGAAAAACATGGGTCTACCCGCCAACTGGCAGGGAAACTGCGCCATGCCCAGCGCGGGGTACGACAACGAGATCGCCGTTCTCTCTTCGATTGGGCGCGAAAACCGGATGGCCACTTTGTTCAAACCCGCCCGCCGCGCGTTCGTGGGCGACGTCGATCTCCACTTCGACGCCGATCGCATCCTGTTCTCCATGCCGGGCAGTTACGGGCGTTGGCAAATCTGGGAACTTCCGCTCGGCGACCGCTCGGCCGAGCCGCGCCAAGTCACCCCCGGCGATCACCCCGATGTGGACAATTACGATGCCTGCTATCTCCCTGATGGCCGGATCATCTTTGACTCGACCCGCGCTTTCCAGGGCGTTCCGTGCGTCGGGGGCAGTAACACCGTCGCCAACCTGTGCATCATGGACGCCGACGGAGGGAACATCCGGCAGCTTTGTTTCGACCAGGACCACGACTGGTGTCCGACGGTCCTGAACAACGGGCGCATCCTTTACACGAGGTGGGAATATTCGGATACGCCTCACTATTTCACGCGCCTGCTGTTCCATATGAATCCCGACGGTACCAACCAGGCCGAGTACTACGGCAGTAATTCCTATTGGCCGAATTCGACGTTCTACGCGCGCCCCATTCCCGGCCATCCCACCCAGGTGGTCGCCATCGTCTCGGGGCATCACGGCGTCGCCCGGATGGGCGAGCTTATTATCTTCGACCCGGCCAAGGGCCGCCATGAGGCCGACGGCGTGGTGCAACGGATACCCGGCTACGGCAAGAAGGTCGAACCCATCATCGCCGACCAACTGGTGAACAACTCGTGGCCGCGTTTCCTGCACCCGTATCCCCTTAGCGGCAAGTACTTCCTGGTGTCGTGCCGTCCGACCCCCGATCACGAATGGGGTGTGTACCTGGTCGACATTTTCGACAACATGCTGTTGTTGTACGAGGAGCCCGGCTACGCGATGCTCGAGCCCATTCCCCTGCGCGAGACACCTACGCCGCCCGCGATCCCGGACAAGGTGCGTCTAGACGAGAGCGAGGGAACCGTCTACCTGGCGGACGTGTACCGCGGCGAAGGCCTGCGCGGTGTGCCCCGTGGCACCGTCAAGAGCCTACGCGTCTACGAATTCCACTATGCCTACCCTCAGATGGGGGGCCACATCAATGTGGGCGTCGAGGGCGCTTGGGACGTCCATCGGATTCTGGGCACGGTGCCGGTTTACGAAGACGGTTCGGCGAGTTTCACCGTACCGGCTAATACGCCGCTGGCTATCCAGCCACTGGACGCGGAAAGCAAAGCCGTGCAATTGATGCGGAGTTGGTTCGTCGCCATGCCCGGCGAAGTTCTGTCCTGCGTGGGTTGTCACGAGCGCCAGAACGAGACCGTTTCGACCGCGCCCACCATCGCCGCGCGCAAGAAACCCGCGGAGATCACGCCCTGGTACGGCCCGACGCGTGGGTTCAGCTTCAAACGCGATCTCCAGCCGGTGCTCAATCGTTACTGTGTCGGTTGCCACGATGGCGGGAAGACCCGCGACGGCCGCCACAAGCCCGACCTGCGCGAGAAGAAGAAGGATGGGTGGGGCCGTTTCACGCCTGCCTATCTCGAGTTGCACCCCTACGTGCGCCGGCCCGGACCTGAGAGCGACTATCACATACTGACTCCGCTGGAGTTCCATGCGGACACGAGCGAACTGATCCAGATGCTTCAGAAAGGCCACCACGGCGTCCAACTCGACGAAGAAGCCATGGATCGTCTCGTCACCTGGATCGACCTCAACGTGCCCGACCACGGGACGTGGGGCGAGCACCGGCCGATCCCGGAGGACTTCCACCAGCGCCGCCTCGATATGCGCACCCGCTACGCCAATCGTCCCGAAGACCCCGAACTCATCCCCGAGCTTCCGCCCCGGGACAACAAGTTTGTGCGCCCCAAACGCGTGTCCATACCGAAGGGCGCCCGTCCCGCAGCGCCCAAGGTGCGCAAGCCCAAGGGCGATCTGCCCGCCACACGCAGCCTGGAATTGGCCGATGGCGTGACGTTGGACCTCGTGCTGGTTCCGGCGGGCGAGTATGTGATGGGCGCCCGTGACGGCTATATCGACGAGGCGCCGATGACGCGCGTGACGATCGACGAGCCGTTCTACATGGGGCGTCTGGAAGTGACCGCCGCGCAATACGCCCATTTCGACCCGGACCACGACAACGGGTTCCTCGATCAGCGCCACAAAGATCACACGACCCCCGGCTACCCGGCCAACGCTCCGGCCAACCCGGTGATCCGCGTTTCGTGGGACGAAGCCATGGCCTTTTGCGACTGGTTGTCCAAAAAGGCCGGGACATCCGTCGTCCTGCCGACCGAGGCGCAGTGGGAATGGGCTTGCCGTGCGGGGACATCGTCTCCGTTCTCCTACGGTGACCTGGACACCGACTTCTCGCCGTATGCCAACTTGGCGGATATTACGATCAAGCGCCTGGCCGTCACGGGGATTAACCCCTCGCCCATCGCCAATCCTAACCCGTATCAGGACTACCTCCCCAAGGAGGCGCGATTCGACGACGGGTCGCGGCTGATGAGCGAGGCCGGCCGCTATCAGGCCAATCCGTGGGGTCTGTACGACATGCACGGCAACGTGTGCGAGTGGACCATGACGGCCTACCGTGCGTATCCCTACCAAGGGGACGACGGGCGCAACGATCCCGCCACTGGGGAGAAACGCGTGGTTCGCGGCGGCTCCTGGCGGGACCGCCCGAAGCGGGCACGGTCCGCATTCCGCCTGGCCTACCTGCCCTGGCAAAAGGTGTTCAACGTAGGGTTCCGCGTTGTCTGCCCGGTTCAGTAGAGTCGGCGGCGGGCATAGTGCTACAGTCCAACGAAGAACAGTTGCGACACGAGCTAATCGCTTCGCGAAAAGGAGAGTCGATGTGAACGGTGACCTGACGACGCGCTCAACGATGTTAGTGTGCGTGTGCTGGATTCTTGCCGCCCTCGCGGGCGGCGCACAGGCGGCGGATGGCTATCTGTCTCCCGTGGCCATCGTGGCGGATTCCGGCGGCGATACCTTGTATGTAGCACAGCACACGGCCAGCCAGATCGCCGTTGTGGACACCGGCAAGCCGTCCGTCAAGCGGACGTGGCCGTTGCCCGCCATGCCGACCGGGCTCGTTCTGTCGCCCGATGACTCGACGCTCTACGTGACCATGGGCGGGGTGAAGGGGGCGGTCGGTGTGATCGACGTGCGTTCCGGCAAAGTAGCCAAGACCATCCCCGCCGGGCATACGCCCATGGCTCCCGTGATAACCGCCGACGGCAAGACGCTTTACGTCTGCAATCGTTTCAACAACGCCGTGGCCGTGTACGACCTGGCGTCGGGCGGCGAGACGGCGCGGATCGAGATGGTGCGTGAGCCCGTAGCCGCCGCTCTGTCGCCGGACGGCAAGCGTCTGCTCGTTGTCAACCATCTGCCCGCGGGCCGGGCCGATGAGGTCTATCTGGCCGCGGTGGTCTGCATCGTCGACACGGTATCCAACGCGGTAACGGCCACCATCCAACTGCCCAACGGCAGTTCAGGCATGCGTGGCATCGCTCTCTCGCCCGACGGCGCCTTTGCCTACGTAACTCACATCCTCGGCCGCTACCATCTGCCCACGACCCAACTCGAGCGCGGCTGGATGAACACCAACGCCCTCACCATCATCGACGTGGCCGGAGAAGCCTTCGTGAACACCGTACTATTGGACGATGTCGATCGTGGGGCGGCTAACCCCTGGGCCGTGGCCTGCACCGAAGACGGCAAGTATGTCTGCGTGACTCACGCAGGTACGCACGAGATCAGCGTGATCGACCGCGCCCTTCTCCACGAGAAACTGGACAAGGTGGCCGCGGGCGAGAACGTCTCCGAGGTCTCCAAGACCCCCGAAGACGTACCCAACGATCTGGCCTTCCTCGTCGGCATGCGCCGCCGCATCGCCCTCGACGGCAACGGTCCGCGCGCCCTGGCGCTGACGGGCAACACCGCTTGGGCGGCCGAGTACTTCACCGATTCGCTCTGCTCGGTGGCCATCTCATCGGATGTGCGCCCGGCGCCCGCGGATTTGGCCTTGGGACCGAAACGCAAACTCACCGCCGAGCGGTTGGGAGAGCAGCTTTTCAATGATGCCTCGTTGTGCTTCCAGCAGTGGCAAAGTTGCGCCAGTTGCCATCCAGACGTTCGCGCCGACGGGTTCAACTGGGATCTGCTGAATGACGGCATGGGCAACCCGAAGAATGTCAAAAGCCTCCTGTTGGCGCACCAAACGCCGCCGGTCATGGCCACTGGCGTGCGCGACAAGGCTGAGACGGCGGTTCGTGCCGGCATCCGTCACATCCAGTTCGCCGTGCGCCCTGAAGAAGATGCCCAAGCCATTGACGCGTTCCTCAAGTCGCTCAAGCCCGTACCCAGTCCTGAACTCGAGGACGGCAAGCTCAGTGCCGCCGCCGAGCGCGGCAAGGCCCTGTTCGAGAAGGCCGGTTGCTCGTCGTGTCATTCGGGATCGCTGTACACCGACCTCGCCCAGTACAACATCGGCACCGGCGTTGGGCGCGAGAAAGACACGAAATTCGACACGCCGACGCTGTGCGAGACATGGCGTACCGGGCCCTATCTCCACGATGGGCGCGCGGCGACCATTGAAGAACTGCTGACGACCTATAACGTCGGCGATGAGCACGGTATGACAAGCACTATGAGTCCGGAAGCCATCAGCGACTTGGCGGCGTTCGTACGCTCGCTCTGAGGCGTCGGAAGGAGTACGTAGTGTCTACGGAGAAGTGTATGGATTCCCAGTTGCAGCTTGTAACGCTTCCGCGTTCCTCCATCATTGAGCATTTCATTACCGCCGTGCCCGGCGGCGAACAGTCGCCCGAGGATGTGTTTCAAGACGTTGCCGGTGTCCTGGCTGAGCACGGCGGCCAGGTCGTTGCACAAGACATTCTCGGCGAATACGATGCCGAAACCTTCTCGTGTATCTTCGGCGATGCCGCGTGGCCAGTGACGAACGTACGCGACGACCGCCGCGGCGAATCCGGCCTGCTGGGCACGCAAGTGTGGGCCGTTTCCGGCGTGGACGTCCAACCGATCGAGGCTGGCGGACAGATCCTGGGCCGGTTCTTCGAGGACGAATACGCCCGTTACTGCCGGTTGGGCGGGCTGCTTCCGGACGCCCCCTCCGATTCACGTGAGGCGCAGACCCAGGCCATATTCGACCGTATGATGTCCGGCCTCTCGGCGGTCGGCATGGATTTCTCCCACGTCGTGCGCACCTGGTTCTTCAACGATGACATCACCGCCTGGTACGAAGCCTTCAATCAGGTCCGCGACGCCTTTTTCCGCGAGCACGGCGTTTTCGGCGGACTGGTCCCTGCCAGCACGGGTATGGGAGGCGGAAATCCGTTGGACGCCGCGCTGGTGGCAAGCCTCCTGGCGGTGCAGCCCAAGACGGACAGCGTGAAGATCTCCATCTCACCGTCGCCCCTGCAGTGCCCGGCCCTCGACTACGGCAGCTCCTTCAGCCGCGCCACAGCCGTCAATGTGCCTGACGCACGACGCCTGTTGGTGTCGGGAACGGCCTCGATCGCCCCCGAGGGAGAGACCCTCCACACAGGCGACGTCGCCGGTCAGATCGCGCTTACCATGGAAGTGGTGGCGGCCATGTTGCAGGTCCGCGGCATGGGCTGGGAAGACGTTGTCCGGGCGACCACCTACTTCAAACACCCCGGCGATTTCGCGGCGTTCGAACGCTACTGCCAGGCACACGGCGTGCCGGATATCCCCCGGGTATC
Source organism: Nitrospiraceae bacterium (assembly GCA_011682535.1). Lineage (GTDB taxonomy): Bacteria > Hydrogenedentota > Hydrogenedentia > Hydrogenedentales > SLHB01 > JAACEL01. The sequence continues at coordinate 8,700 of JAACEL010000142.1, forward strand.
CATCAACAACGACATCTGCCGCGACAATCTGCTGTTCGAGATCGAGTTGGACGCGGTAACCTCGAGTTAGTCCGCATCTCCCGCTCTCGCTTGTAGCTGGGCGCTTGCAGACCGATGCGGCCTCGTGACCATGGGAGGGACCGATGCGAAACTGGAAGGTTCTGGCGGCACTGCTGGGTGTGAGTGCGGGTTGGTCTGGTGTCTGCGGCGCGGCGGGTGACGTGTGGTGGACAGCCAGGCCTGTGAAGCTGGTGAAAGGCTTCGCCGTTCCCGAGAGCGTGCTGCCCGACCCGGCCAACGGACGCCTCTTCGTCTCGAACATCGAGGCGGAAGAGGGGGCCTACTGGAACAGGGATCATAAGGGTTTCGTTTCCAAACTGACCGCCGACGCCGAGATAGAGGAGCTTCGGTGGCTGGAGAAGACCCTGGGGGTGCGGCTCAGTTCACCCAAGGGCATGTGCCTGCTCAACGGCGTACTCTACATGACCGACAACGATCGCCTCCTCGCGTACACCATCGATCGCGACCCGCCGCTGCTTGTGCCCGTCAAGCTGCCTGGGGCCGAGATGCTCAACGACGTGGCCACCGACGGGCACGTCGTCTACGTCTCCGACACGCGCCAGGGGGTCATCTACAAAGTCGATCCTAACGGAGGCCACGAGGTGATCCAGGCGCCTGAAGGCGTCAACGGCGTCACCTGTTGGCAGGGGAGGCTCTTTGCCGTCAGTTGGACGCTCCACGATGTCTACGAGATTGACCCCTCGGGCCGCAAGCCGCCGAGGCCCTTCGGCCTGGCGTCCGAATTCACCAATCTCGACGGCATCGAGATCCTCGACGACGGCACCTTCATCGTGTCCGACTATTCTGGAAGCAGGGTGTGCGCCATTGGACCGCGAGGAACCCCGTGCCGCACGCTTATCAAGCTGGCCACTCCGGCCGACATCGGAGTCGATCGGGCGCGGGGGCTGCTGTATGTGCCGCAGTTGACACGTGATCGCGTGGCGGTCTATCGCCTCGTGGCTTCGAAGGAAGACCCGGACGCGGACGACGGGGGCAGTACCGAGGAATAGGCTTTCTACGGCAGCACGCTGCTCCGCTTGGGGCGCGCCAAGCGTGAGGTGGGCAGTTCCATCAGGATTCGCACTTGCTCGCCAAGCTCCGCCACCCCGAAAGGTTTCTTCAGGTAGCCATCGAAACCGAAGTCGCTCAACTGAGCGGCTTCCTCGTCGCTGATATACCCCGATATCGCCAAGACGCGCGCATTCTTCGTTTCCGGCCGCTCCTTTACCCGCTTGCATACGGTACGCCCGTCCATGTCGGAAAGATGAATATCGAGGATCAGCAGGTTCGGGTTGTGTTGCACCACCAACGTCCCTGCGTCAAAGCCCGTGGAGGCGGTCAGTACGGTATACTCCCCGCTTCGTGCCAAAACAGCGGGTATGATGTCCAGATAGTGCGGATCGTCATCGACCACCAGGATGCGCTGCTCACCCTCTTCGAACCGATCAAGGGGGATTCCGTGGCTGATCATGAACTTCTTGAGGCTTTCGTAGGGTATGCGGCGATCGCCGCCTGGGCCCAGCCGGTACCCTTCGAGCTGCCCCATATCGAACCACCGCGAGACGGTATCCGGTGACACGCCGCAGATCGTAGCCACTTCACCGCTCGTAAAGACCTTACTTCGCATGCGAATCCCCTCTGCCCAGTACTTCGAACTTGGCGCATCGCCTGATTAGCGGAATATACGGCATTTTCCTATTTAAAGTAATACCTTTGTCGCCATATGTCAAGATAATTTCTCCGGTAGAACGCGAAATACCAAGTGTTATGGAGTTGTGTGATGGGTTTACGGCAATCCGGAATGCCCCGTCCTTTGGGCGGGGTTAGGCCGTTTCGAGCGATTTCTTCACCGGGAAACGGGCGGTTCAGTTGAAGGACATGCACGGACTCGTT
>JAACEL010000524.1 GCA_011682535.1 Nitrospiraceae bacterium
CAGACGATCACGGCGAAGGTGCGGGGGTCGCTCCCCCCGCGGGAGCGTGGATTGAAACAGGGATAAGCTATGCCAGCCAAGATCACAATGGAAGTCGCTCCCCCCGCGGGAGCGTGGATTGAAACAAGCCCTAGCGTGAGTTTACTACGACGGTTCTTTTCTTGCGTCCTAAGCGCCGGGCCATCAATGGCTTATGGTGTTTTGCCCGTGTATACACCAACTTGGGATAGTTGTGGACGCTTGAGGTGCGCTTCTTCGATTTCGAGCACCTTTGCCAGCGCCTTTTCTTTGGTGTCCATCTCTTCGAGCTGATAGGTGACCTTGTGTCTTCCGCGCCCCTTTTGGGGGTGTACGAGTGCCGCCAGCCGAATGTTGTTGAGGTCATCGAGCAGGTTGTCGAGCGTGCCGTTGTGTCCGCTCTGCTCTCTGGCCCGCTTCCACAGGAGCGTGCTCATGAGGTAGCCGAGCACGCCCATGAAGTAGTGGACGCGAATCTTCTGGTCGGTCCAGTGGTGCTGCGGCTTGAGGGTGAGGTGATAGGGGTTCTTTATGTTCTTGAAGGCATGTTCGACGAAGGATTGTCCGTGGAAGGCTTGTATTATCCTGGCGTTGCTCCAGTCGTGCCTGCTGGTCATGAGCATGCGGAAACCAAGTTCGTCTTCGAGCGCGTCAAGTTGCTCTTGCTTTATATTGAAGCTCAGCTTGAGGCATCCGTCTTCGCTTTCGTCCAAAGACCATTCGATAAGGCCGGTGATGAACTGCCCTTTGGCAATCGCCTCGATTTTGGCTTGCAGTTCCGCCCGGTCCCGGGATTTCTTTCCCGGTTTCTCAAGGGCCTTTTGAATTTCAGCGAGTTGCTCCTGCTTCTTCTTGAGGCTCTGGTAAACGCCCCGCAATTGGCCGGCCCTGAGCTTTTGGGAGATGAAGACGAGAAGCGTTCTTTCCTCGCCCCAGATGGTGTCCCGGGTGCGATAGACGGACAGTTCCTCGCCATTCAGGGCGGTCGGCTCAAATCGGTTTTCGGCGGCCGTCACAAGTTCCGTGTGATGGCTGGGCGTGAGCGCGCCCAGATAGTGCATGCCGGCCCGGGCCACCAGGGCCATGTTTTTCCTGGAGTTGTTTCCCCGGTCAAATACGAGCGTGTGCGCTTCCATGTCCATGCCAAGAGACAGCATCCGCCGCTTGATGGTCCCGAGCACTTCCTCAAAGACCTTGCAGTCGCTGCGGTTGCCCCGGTAGGTCACGTGGAAGATGGGAACATAGTCCTTGGGCGTGACAACCATGGCCAAGCCCACCTGGCGCAGGTCGTAGCGCTTTTGCTTGTTCTTGGCGCGCTGCGCCAAGCTACAGCGCTTGTTGGTGCTGGCGATAAAGGTAAAGAAGTTGGTGGTGTCGTAAAACAGCGTATCATCTTCCAGCGTGAAGGCCTGTCTGACCCGTATCAGCAGTTCCTGCTCAATCTTCTCAATAGCCTCCACCGGCAAGGCGTCCATGCAATCCCAGAGCCGTAACCAACGTCTCAGCAATTGGTTACGGCGTCACACCATTGTTAGAATCAACACGTCCGTAGTAAACTCACGCTAGGAATAGAAATAGGTCTTCCCCAAAATCGGACACGAAGCTAAGGATAAGATGGCAACAGCATGAACCGCTACATTAGATGAAGGGTAACCGGTGACGTGCCGAAGTTGCGCATGCGCGGCGGATAGGCTGTCTGTCCTTGGAACGGCGGACGTCATCCATCACGTGCACCCGTGTTCCTGAGGGTGCAGCGCGCCAGGCACGGGCTCAGATTGGCGCATGGCGCGAAACGAGAGTCATTGGGCTGACAACTTCTGCGCTTACCGCGAAAAATTCCGCACGTTCACTACAGTACTTGACAACTGCGGCATCTTGTGGTCTAATTTATGTAGACACTGTCTATTCTAGTTGTGCCTTTACATAGCTTTCCATAGCTTTTAGGGCCGGGGAATGCCAATCTGAAGTGGGGTACGGTGTGGTGGGACGGGGTTCGCGGGGTAGGTTTCGACTGGGTGTTGTGGGCACGCGGTCGTTGCGAGGGGCGTGAAAACCGGGGACACCCGTCTCTGCGCTCAGAGGGCGCGCCGCTTGGCACAATCCCCGGTTTTCGCTTGTGAGTATGGGTCTTTTGGGAGAACTTCTATGCGTAGCGTGATGAACAATCGTGGGGTGATTCTTCGTGGGGCGGTGGTGCTGGTGTTGTTGGTGTCGTTGCCGATGGCGTTGACGACGTTGAAAACGACGCCAGTCGTGCAGTCGCAGTTGGCGGCGGTGTTGGATGCGGTGGAAGCCCCACCGGACGACCTGCTAAGTCTGCGTGAGGCGGCGCATGCGCGGCTGCGGAAGGGGGAAATCCCGGAGGGGGCGCTGGATCTGTTGGATTCGCTTCGCGCGTTGCCGGATGACCCGGCGTTGCTGGAGGACGCGCATGGGACGTTGCAGTTGCTGGCGTTCACGATGGTGGGGCTGATGCGGGATGAGGCGTTGGCGTCGTTCGAGGCGCAGCTCGATCCGGAACAATGGCCCATCGACGCGCTGGTGTTGGCGTATTTCTATCTTGAAGTCGAGGACTACGCGCGGTTCCGCAAGATGGAGATGATCGCGGCGCCGGAGATCTGGAAACAACTGGACGCGGTCCAGGCAAGTTCCTCGGAACTGGTGCGCGCGGGCGGGTTGTTGTTGGCGGCGTCGCCCTATATGTGGACGCGCATTGGCCCTGCGGAGTTGGAGCGGATGTTGGGGGCGACGAATGCGTTTGCCGCCGTCCTGCCGGACAGCCGTCTGTTGCGCGAGATCGTGCGCGAGCACGTACGCGCATGCCTGGGGCCGGGTTTTCACCCGTTGCCCGACATCCAAGCCTTGTTTGGCGCGCTGATGGGCGGAGCCGAGGTCGACAAGGCCGAGGCGGCGGTCGAGCAGGCGCTCTCCGACGAAGTCCCCCTGTACTACGGCACGCAGGGCGTGCAGGCGATGGTCGGCGAACTCCCGTGGCACCCGGCCATCCAGAAGATCCTGGCCGATGACCCGGTGGTCGCGTTGGCGCTCGATGCGGCCGAACTGGCCGGCACGATGCTGTCTCAGCCCGGCATGGACGAGGAAACCGTGCGCCAGGCGTGTCTCGAACTGGTCCTCGAGCAGGCCGAGACGCATGCGGACGCGAGCGTGCGGGACTGGTGTCTGCGCAGCACGGTGATCTTCGAGGGTACGCCGCATGAACGCGCCACGGACGCGGAGGTGACGCTCCAGCGCGAGACCTGCGAGACCGTCACCACGGCGCTGACCGGGGCCTTACCGCCACCCGAGGAACGCGTCCCGGTGGATGGGGCGCGCGCGGCCTTGAACCTGCTGGCCGCGGCCGCGCAACGCGATGACGTTACGGG
>JAACEL010000525.1 GCA_011682535.1 Nitrospiraceae bacterium
ATGACGGCTCCGTCGCCGATGGTGACGCCTTTGAGTATGGCGGCGCCCCGGGCGATCCAGACGTCGCGGCCGATGGTGATGGGCTTGGCGTCTTGGGGTTGGAGGCGCATGGGGGCGCCGGGCTCCATGCCGTGGTCGGCGTCGCGGATGGAGACGTATTCGCCGATGAGCGTGTCGTCGCCGATGGTGATGTTGTCCGCGGCGACGATGAAGGTTCCGGCGTTGAGACGGACGTGGGCGCCGATGGTGATGGTTCCTTTGCCGGATGTTTCGAAGAACGCGCCGCGGCCGAAGCGGCAGTGTTGGCCGAGGTGGAGGCGGGTGTGGCTGGCGGCATGCACGGGGCCGTCGAATTGGGTGGTTGAGGGGACGTGTCCGCGGACTTGGGCGCGCAGGCGGGCGAGGCGCGTGAGGCGGACGAGTGGCGCGGCGATCGGTGTAGCGATGCGTGCCGCGGCGGCGATGATTCCGGCCGCGATTCCGGCTGTTCCGTAGAGTAGAGCCTTCATGGTTCGCTTTGACCTCGTGCGGTTGACGGCAGTCTGCGCATTGTGATCGCGGTTTTCAAGGGAGTTGGCTAAGTCTGAGGACGTCTCACCTCGGCTGGGTTGCTGGTAACGGGGACGGTCTTGGTCCGGGCGCGTGCGAGCGCGAGGGAGAATCCGCGTAGTGTAGCAATGGCTCCGAGCTGGCGTGTCCGGTCGTTTCCGGCGAGGTGATCGTTCCAGGTGCGTTGGCAAAAACCGGGGTCGAGAATTTCGTCGGCGAGTGGGTGTGGGTCATTGCAGATGGCGTGCATCCATGGACGCAAAGGTTGGCGGAGCCACGCGGGGAAGTCCACGGTGGATTGGCGGGCGGAGATGTCGGGCCATCCGATGCGTGCTTCGAGCATACGGCAGGCTTTGAGCACGGCCTTGGATCCTACGGCGAGCCATTCCGGGGCGCCAGCGGGCAGGAGTGTGCGTGACCATCGGATGCGGAGTGCGCGGGGCAGGTGGCGGCGCATCATTTCGAGGTAGATTCGGTGTTCGGCGCGCAAGGCGGCGGGGACGGACAGTAGGGCGTCGACGAGGTCGTAGTCGAAGAAAGAGAGTCCCGATGCGTAGGCGCTGCGCAGTTGAACGGGGCCCATGATGATAGAACGGCGGGCGTGGTTTTCGAGGAAGAACCGGTCGGCGCGGTCGGGTGTGGCAAGTGCTTCGGTGTCTTCCATCAGTTGGACGAACATCGCGGAGGGCGCGCGTTCGCCGAGGGTGTCCGCCTGGGGCAGGGCTTGCGTGAGTGCGGCTTCGGGTATGAGTGTGTTGCGCCAAGCGAAGAGGATGTCGGGCAGCGGGGCGCTGGGCATGGCGCCGAGGAAGGCGGCGCGCAGATAGGAACCACCCATAAGGAGGTCGCCTTCGTAGCCGTCGAGGAAGAGCGTGGGCCCGGTGTTCATGAGTTCGAGGTGGCGGAGCATGTGGCAATCGAGGCAGTTGGCGAACCCTTCGGTGGTGCGGATTCCTTCTTCGTAGCCGTTGGCGACGTCGCCAACGTTGTAGTCGCAGTCGTGGTGTACGGTGCCAAAGACGTTGGCGGTGTCTCGTGCGAAGGTGCGTTCGTAGGATCGGGGCGCGCCCCAAGTATAGGTGTGTATGGTCTTGCCCGCTTCGGCGGCGGCGGCGACGAGGCAGCGCGAGTCGAGTCCGCCGCTGAGTGCGATGCCTACGGTGTCGGCGTCCTCGGTCTGACGGGCAACGGCTTGGATGAATCGCTGTCCGGCTTCGTGGGCGAATTTCCCTTGGCTGGCGCCGGTGACGGGGTGGTACGCATAGTCCCAGTAGTGGCTCCAGTTGAGGGCATCTCCGCGTTTGTGGAGCATGGTGGCGTGGGGGAATGCGGAGACGCCCTGGACGAGTGTGGTGTCGCCGAGCCAGTCGTCGAGGGCGAGCAGTTGGGCGGCTCCGGCGAGGTCCCATTGGCCTTGGGTGGCATCGGCGAGTACGGAGCACAGAACGCGTGAGGCGATGCAGAAGCGGCCTTGTTGGTGAGCCCAGTACATCGGGTATAGGCCGAATCGGTCGTTGGCGGCGATGACGTCGCCGGTGTCGAGGTCCCAGAGAAGCACGAAGAAGGCGCCGTTCATGGCGGGCAGGGCGTCGAGGAGGCGCTCTTGGCGGTAGAATGCGGCGAATAGGTCGAGGTCTTCGGGGGCCTGTGGATTCTGGCGGCGCCAGTCGGTTCGGATTTCGCTTTCGTATAGGGATCCGAGCATGAGTGCCCAGATTCGTTGCGAGGGGATGTAGCGGGGGCTGGCGCCGGGGCCGTGTGCGCTTGGGGAGACTCCGCCGAGCAGTGTGTGGTGCTCGGCGGCGTAGTGGTTGGTGGTCTCGCCTCCGCGGACGAGTTGGGCGGAGAGGAGTGCCGCGAGGGCGGGTGCGTCGAGGCTGGTGTGCGTGTCTTGGAGAAGGTAGGCGCCGCTCATGGACGTTTCCCTTTCTGAGGGCGGAAGATGCGGCCGGCCAGCCATTGGACCTCGCCCTGTGCGAGGGGCAGCTTCGCAAAGTAGGTGTGCAGGGCGTATACGAACGCGAGGGTAAGGGGGTGTCCGTTTCGTCTTGTCTGAGCGGCCTTTCTGGCAATGACGACGGTGGCGGCCGCGGCGATAAGGGCTTTGACCGGGAGGGGGCCAATGACGAGCAGAGCGAGTGCGGCGAGGATGGCGGCGGCCCAGGCGGCGTTGGCGATAGCCTCGTGACGCCAGAGGGGGTCGTTGGTGCGTGCGCAGCGTGCGGCGATGAGTGCGTAGGTGGCCCCGACGCGGACGTTTCTGCGCCAGTAGTCGGCGGAGCCTTTGAAGCCGAGGTCATGGTCGACCATGGTCTGGTTGAGTTGGTAGATGTCCATGCCGAGCTGGTTTCGGATGCACCAGCAGAGGTAGGGTTCTTCGCCGTAGGGGATGTCTTCGGGGAACCCGTCGAAGTGCTCGAGCGGGCCGCGGCGGAACATGGCAGCGCCTCCGCAGTGGCGAATGGCGCCTTCGCGCGGGAGCCAGTCGAGTTCCATGGCCTGGTGGAGGACGCTTTGGGTTTTCTCGCGGACGTTGCCGCACACGGCAGCGGTCTGGGGGTGCTGGTCGAGGTAGCGGACGGCGGCTTGGGGCCAGTCTGGGGCGACGATCATGTCGCCATCGACGAATTGAACGTAGCGTCCCTTTGCGGTTCGCAGGCCGAGGTTCCGGTTTTCTGAGGCGCGGCGGCGCTTTTCGCCGCCGAGGGTCTGGTCGACACCGGCTTCGGCTGCAATGGCGAGACTGTTGTCTTGGGAGCCTCCGTCGACGTAGAAGATCTCTGCGCTGAGGGGAGGCTGGGCCTGCTGCAGGGCGTATTTGACGGACTCAAGACAGGCGGCAAGGGTAGGG
>JAACEL010000143.1 GCA_011682535.1 Nitrospiraceae bacterium
CCCGAAGAGGTCTACAATGAGGCCCTCCTCCGCAACGAGGTCGAATTTGTAATAGCCGCAGTTCTGCTCCCCAAGATCGTAGAGCAGTTCGATCTCGCCCTCGGCACTCGGATGGACCACGGTCGAAGCGGCGTTGTCATTCAATAATCCAGCAGGATTCTCGATCAGTTTCGCCGCATCACCGAGCACCTCCCGTTCTTTGAACTGCCAATGCACGCCGTCCGCCAGGTCGCCGCGAGTGGACAGAGGTTGCACACGGCCGTCAAACGCGTGTTTGAACGAGGAGACATCGGTCACACTCTTCAAATAACGCTCAATAGTCTCGCTAATCTTCTTTTGGACCTTGTCCTTCTCCTGCCGGCTCAAGAGGCCGTACGCGATATCACTGCTGACGTACTTCGCCTCTTCAAACGGTACGAAGCACCAAGGGTTTTCGGTGTCGTTGTTCAAGGGATTACGCAGTACAAACCCTTCCGTATCGACAAAGCGGATCTCATTGTCCTGCCGCCAGTGGCTGAAATAGTCCGTTACGGCCGAAAACAGGAAGTTGTCCCCTTTCGCTAATTCGAACGTGCCGTCTTTTCCCGGGTTGCCGTTCATGAGCACCGTTGACCCCGGCGCCGCGATGCGAATAGTGATTGGCTTAGGACATTCGATAACGGTGGCCACCGCACTCGCCATCGAGACGTGATGGTTCGCTTTCACCACACCCGGATACAGAAGCTGCGCCGTTGGGAAGCCAAACGACATCCATGCCCGCTCCACCACCGACGAGCCGACGAAACGGCGAAGGGCAAACGGTTCCCGCGTCAGCAAGGGGCAATCCCGTGGATTGAGCCCCTGCCATGGCCCTTCGTGCGCCCCATAGAGAACTTGCGCCTGTCCGAACGCGCTGGTGGATTCCAGGCGGGCGTCATAGATCTCGAACGGCCCCATCTGAACGCAGGCCTTGGGGGTGTTCGAAAGCCACCCCCGGGCCTCAGCCACTTCCCAGGTGTTATCCGTACCGATTGAAAACGGCGCCCCTTCGAGGGGCTGGACGTCGATCTGGACGAGCAGTCCGGCTTGCTGCGGGACTTGGTGGAACGTGCCGGCCCCGAAAAATTTGGCGATTACGCGGATTGTGTTTTGCCCTTCATGCAAATAGGGCGTTACATCGATTTCGTCGTACTGGTAATGCGTGGGCCAGCTCCGGCTCGGACCGTCGTTCACCCACTCGCCGTTGATGAATAGGCGATAGCGCGTGTCCGCGGTGATGGCCATCTTCGCACGTCGCAAAAACGGCAAGTCAAAGGCCTTTCGTGCAATTATCGTGTCGTTGTATAGGGTGTAGTCATCCCGTTGTTTCCAAATCCATTTCGCCGACCAGTCCATACCCGAATCCCCGTTTCCGGGCGCAACGCTGGGTCCGCGGCCCTTTTCTGTTGCCATTTCAGCTCGTCCTGTTGCGAGAACACTTAGCGTCACCGCAGCAGTTGCGACAAACCGCGACCATTTCACTTTACCATAGAACATACGTACATCCCTCACGCGTCACGCCGCTATTTGTCCCGTTTCACAATGTGAAAGCGATAACGCTACTCTTCGTTTCTTTATACACGGATGCACGGCGCCAAGTCAAGCCAGCGGCCCTAGGAGCTCACTGGCAAGGGGCCACATGTGTCGCCTATACGCAAAAGGCAACGCAGAATAAGCAATCTTGTGCGGCGCTTCGCAGCACAGGTTCGCGCCGGGAAATGCTCCCCAGTTGAGGTCACTCGACAATCAAACAACGGCTAATTGGCCATAATCCGTTACCCGATAAATGGGGATATGCATTGGCTTGTCAGACTCTTTTCGGATCGACGCTCCTCCCGCAAGTTGGTGAGCGCTTGATAAACAACGACTCCAGCTCGATCGGCAACCCTCCTGCGCGACATCCGGTCTTGGGGCCATTCTTGGGGCATTCCCGCACCTGATGGCCTTCTGAAAAAAGTGCTTGACTTCGGGCTAAACCCCAAGTAAAATAATAGCGTTATTCCTAAAGGAATTGGACTGTCTTGGTTGCAAGAGGGTCGCGTCGAAGCGAACACCCGCTGCTTATCAAGAAAGAAAGGAGGTGAGAGCAAGGCCGTAGCATAATTAGCACAGTACTGGATGAAGAAACGTAAGCGATAGATATTGAAAGGAGAGTTTTTACCATGCGCAAGTACACGTACCTACACCGACAAAGAAACGGATTCACACTAATCGAGTTGCTTGTGGTTATTGCGATCATTGGCATCCTGGCCGCGATTCTTCTTCCGGCCTTGGCGCGGGCGCGCGAGTCCGCACGCCGAGCAAGCTGTCAGAACAACCTGAAGCAGTTGGGCGTCGTCTTCAAGATGTACGCCAACGAGTCAAGAGGTGAAAAGTATCCGCCAGCTGCGCACGCACAAGGTCTCGATTGCAGTTGGTTCGGCGCTGACTTCATGTTTCAGGGAGACGTGCTCTACCCGGAATACCTTACCGACATGAACGTGATGATGTGCCCCTCGGACGCCGATGGGCAAAGTCTGCTGGAGGAGCAGATCTACCTGGACTCGAACCCAAGCAACCCGGTGTCGCCCTGCGGGCTGGGCACAGCGTCGTATCTCTATTTCCCGTGGTCCTTCGAGGTGACGGACTATGTGACGGCCGGGCAGGATCCGAATGCTCCGGGCGGGGCCAGCCTGAACATGGAGTTCGTTGATCCCTTGCTGATGGGACTGCTCACCGAAGCGGGAGGCGCAGCCAACCGCGCCGAGGCGAGCGCGGCGGTGGACAAGGATCTGACCCACCCCACCGACGGCAGTTCTATCTACCGTTTCCGGGAAGGTATCGAGCGCTTCTTCATTACTGACATCAACAATCCTGCGGGAAGCAGCATGGCCCAGAGCGAACTCGTCCTGATGTGCGACCTGGTGAGCACGGACATCGGCGAGTTCTCCCATGTGCCCGGTGGTGCGAATGTGCTTTACATGGATGGACACGTCAGGTTCGTCAGGTACCCAAGCCAAAAACATCCGGTCAACGGAACAATGGCCTATATCTTGGGTGCCTTGTTCTAGACCCTGCCGTTCTCGGAGCGACACGTTTGGAAACGGGCGGCGCGGGGCGTTCAGGAGGAACAACATCGGAAAGCCCCGCGCCGCCAAGCCCTCCCGGAAAGAGCGTACTTCAGTCTTCTTGGGGGCTTGCTGGCGAATCTCTTCTTGACGGGATAACAGGATAGACAGGATTGAGTTGTGAACAGCGAGTGTGTGGAAATCCGGTTCATCAGACAGGACTGTCATCTCGACCGCAGGGAGAGATCTCGCCCCACCCCTCTCTAACTCGAATGATCTACACGATTGGGCCTTAGATTTACAGGATGCAAACCATCCAGTTCATCCTGTTGTCCTGTCAAAAAGACGGTATCAGAATGAAGTATGCGAAAACCGGAAGAGCCCTTTTCCTTTTCTGGCAACTTCCTAAGCGAACACAAGAAGGCATCCTATCTCATGTCGCATGTAGAGGCGGAACGGCATCTCGAACTGCTGCAGATCAAGAATCGGCTCGAGGAAATCCGATCAACCATTTATATCTGCCGGCGGCCCATTCGCGAAATAGAGGCTTGCGTAACAGGGCGCGGCAAGGGCCCCGATCGGCCTCCCACCCAAGGCTGGGCGTCCTTTCCAGACGGATCCCAGTGGGGCGGGCTCGACCAAACTACCTGGTTTCGCTTCAATGTCATTGTGCCGCCAGAAATGGAAGGACAGACCGTTGTAGCGCTTGTTTCCTTGACCCGGTTCGCCTACATTCACCAGAGCATCGGTCTTGAGGAAGGCGGCGAGGGTTTGGCGTACGTGAACGGCGTTCCGCGGCAAGGTATTGACCGAAACCATGACGAGCTGTTGCTGACCGAGAAGGCAACGGCTGGTCAGGAGTTCGAGATCGCGATCGAAGCATGTCCGAGCACTCGTTTTGACATCCATCATGTATTCGGCTTCGTCGATTTCGCCGCAAAACAGGTCCTGCCGTGGAATTTCTATTGGGACGCCCACGTGGTCTTGGATGTCTGCCGGACCCTACCGGAAGATTCCTGCACCCGACACCGCCTCATTAATGTGCTCAACCGCGCGGTCAAGAACGTCGACTTGCAGCGCCTTGGACAGGCCAGCTACTACGAGTCGCTGGCGCAAGCCCAGGCCTACTTGCGGGAGGAACTGCGAAACTTCCCTACGACGCCGGACGCCGGATCTCTTGTGTTGGCGGGACACGCGCACATTGACACCGCATGGTTGTGGCCCCTTCGCGAAACAAAGCGGAAATGTGCGCGCACTTTTTCGACCGTACTGGGGCTCATGGACCGGTATGAGGAACTGACGTTCTCGTGCAGTCAGCCGCTCCAATACGCGTGGCTGCAAGAGCACTATCCCGAACTGTTTGAAAGGGTACGGCAACGTGTTGCGGAAGGGCGTTGGGAACTCTGCGGGGGAGCGTGGGTAGAGCCCGACCACAATATCCCTTCCGGTGAGTCCCTCATCCGCCAGTACCTGTACGGGAACCGGTGGTTTGAGCAGACTTTCGGCAAGCGTTCTCACATTGCCTGGGTACCGGACTCATTCGGCTACGCTTGGTCTCTTCCCCAGATCCTCAGAAAATGCCAGATACGGGCATTTTTGACCACGAAACTCGAGTGGAGTCAGCAATACATGCGCTTCCCTCACTCCATGTTCCTGTGGGAAGGCCCGGACGGAACCCGCATCCCGGCACTCATGCCGCCTCAAGTGTACAACGGCGACCCCACGCCGAAAGACTGCATCACCCAGTGGCGTCAGTTCCGCCAGAAGGCTCTGGTCGATCGGGTTCCTTTCGCTTTTGGCCACGGCGATGGAGGCGGTGGCCCCACACAGGAAATGTTGGAGCGGGGGCGGCGCATGGCTAACCTCGCCTCGGTGCCGCGCTGTGAATTCGGAGGCATTGAGGGATGTGTGGACGGCATTCTCAACCACTGTAGCGTAGAAACACTCCCTGTCTTTCGCGATGAACTCTATCTGGAGTTACACCGCGCTTGCCAAACGACGCAGGCGCGAACCAAGCGCGACAACCGCAAGTGTGAGTTCGCGCTGCAGAACGCGGAATTCCTGGGATGTCTGGCACTGGCGGAAAAAGGAACGTACGATGCATTGCATCTTGAGCAAGCCTGGAAACTGCTTCTGACGAATCAGTTCCACGACATCCTCCCGGGGTCCTCCATCAACGAAGTATATGCGCAATGCGACAAGGACTACGCCGAGGCATTCAGACTATGTTTGGAAGCCCTTCAATCGCACCGATCAAGCATCTTGCCGCGGATCGACACATCGGGACGCGGAACGCCGTGGGTGGTGTTCAATCCCACGTCCTGGCTTCGTAGCGACATGGTGTGTCTTGGGCCGTTGCCCGAGGGTGGTTCCGGGTGCGTAACCGACCGAAAGGGGAAGATTCTCCCACATCAGGTGACTGATGAAGGTCATGTTCTCTTCGTGGCGACGGATGTCCCCGCCTACGGCTATGCCGTGTTCTATCTGCTGCCCGACGGGGTATCCCCGGCAACTAACGCATTGGTCACGTGCCAAACCCATTGCCTGGAGAACGCCTATGTCCGTGTCGAACTCGATGACCAGGGGAGCATCAGGCGTATCTACGACAAAATTAATGGACGAGAGGTGTTGGCCGTGGGCGCCACGGGGAATGCCCTGAAGCTCTTTGATGACCGGCCCCACGCGCACGACGCCTGGGACATGGATTTCAATTTCGAAGAGATCGTATGGGAGCCAAGGGGATCGGAGCACACCGAGGTATGTGAAGCAGGTCCATTGCGCGCCGTCGTGCGAGTGACCCGGCGCACGGAACGCAGCATTATCAGACAGGACATCATCCTCCACGCCCATTCACCGCGAATCGACTTTGTCACGCACGTGGAATGGCACGAGAAAAGGGCGCTCTTGAAAGTTGCATTTCCCGTCGACATACGCGCGAACCTGGCGACATTTGACATACAATTTGCCACCATCGAGCGGCCGACGCACTGCAACTGGGATCATGACCGTGCGGCGTTCGAAGTACCGGCGCAGAAGTGGGCCGACCTTTCTGAAGGCGACTACGGTGTCAGTCTGCTGAACGACTGTAAGTATGGTTATGACGTCCGCGACAACGTCTTACGGCTGTCGCTGCTCCGGTCCCCGCTGGACCCGGATCCAGAGGCGGACCAGGGAAACCACGAGTTTGTCTACTCGCTCTACCCGCATGCCGGGGACTGGCGGAACGGCACAGTCAGGGAAGCGTACAACTTGAACAATCCCCTGATTGTGGTGCCGGCCGAGAATCACGCCGGCACGTTGCCTTCGTGCTTTTCCTTCATCCGTTCGGACGCGGACCATGTTGTTATAGAAACACTCAAGAAACACGAGGACTCGGATGCGGTCATCGTTCGTCTCTTCGAGGCCTATGGCCAGCGCGGCACGGTCAGTGTGCATTTTGGGAAGCCTCCCCTGCGCGTGACCGAATGCGACTGTATGGAAGAGAACGACACGCCGCTGGAAGTAGAGGGAGATACGGTTTCCCTGTACGTCCGGCCCTACGAGATCCGCACGCTGAAGGTCGAGTTCTGATTGCCCCGCCATGGGGAAACATCTCGAAGCGCTGCCGCCGTGGTGTGGGTGGAACAGGACGAACGCGCCAACGAGGATGGTAAGCAACAACGCGCTAACCAGGCGGCCCACCTTTCACCTTTGACCGCCACAGAAAGAGCGCCGAGCTAACGGAAATTGCGAATAGTATCAGGCATACCAATTGATAGAACCTAAGGCCCTCGATAAGGGGGAGACCTGGCTCGCTGCCACGGAACGCTTCCGTAACGAAGCGATGGCTGCTAAGGAGCACGCCATATAGAGGGAAGAGATATCGGCGTGTGGCCGGGTGGCGTCGGAAGAGCCACTGTAGGATTACGGCCGTGCCCGATTCGGCAATCATGCTGTATACCGCGGTCGGGTGCACCCTTGTTTGAAGTAGACTCGAGTGAATGCCCCAGGGGACCGTCGTGGGCATGCCGTAGCAGCACCCTTGAAAAAGGCACCCTACCCGCGCCACCACGTGGGCGAGGGCCAGACCGGGAGCAACCGCCCCCAAGCTTTCCCATGCCGGTCTTCGTGCCAGGCGAGCCGCCCCGAAGAACATCACGCCGCCCAAGACTGGCCCGCCCAGCCAACTGAGTCCGCCGTTCCAAAAAACGAGTGCTTGCCTCCAATCCTCGAGGAACCATCCAGGATCGTACGCCAATAGGAACAGCATGCGCGTCCCAACCAATCCGCCGTAAATGCCGACCGCACAGACCGCCATAGTCACGGACAGGGGCGTTCGAAGACGCTGCAAATTCGGGATCGCGAGGAGTGCGCCGAGCAGGAAACCGGCGCATCCCCACGCGTAGTAGCTCGTGGCGAAGCTCATGAGATATTCCGCCATTCGATTGCCATGTCAAGGGCCAAGTGAAAGAAACAGACCCAGGAGATTCTCCTTGGGCGAGGTGCGGCAGCACCCCAAACAGCAGGCCTGCGGCGAAGACCGCCAGCACAAGAGAAGAGAACACGAATAGGCAGCCTGGAGCGATGGGACATCACTGTGCGAGCGGCCCAGAACGGCCAGAGCGCCCGGCCACCTTGCTCTCCTTGCGGCCTCGCATGGTACCGATGAGCCGGAAGCTTATCAGCACCCCGAGGCTCGTCCCATGGGAGAAGATTGGGTCGTGGGGAAGAAGAATCAAGTTGACCGCGCAACTCCAGAATCCCGCGATCAGGCAGAACACTGCCAACTCCCGGCAACGCTCGCCGACCTGTCGGCAAACTGCGTTCTTGGCGCAAGTCAACGCTTTTGCCCTCCAGTCAATTGGCGCGAGCATGCTGGGCCGGTGCCGAAAGGAGAAAGTACTCCGCGGGTAGGAAAGGTGCGAGACCTTTCCTACCCGCGTTTGGGTTAAAGCCAATGCTTCAGATTGACTAATTTATTTCCGACGCTTTCCGGCGCCAGGCGAAGAGCATCAGCATCGCAACTCCCAGGGGGAGAAAAGCAAGCAGGAAACGTCCGCCGGTGCTTCCCGCCGGCAGAGGTATCGGTTCGGCGCCACACCCACTCTTGGGGGCGGTTCTAAACTGCCACACGGGGCCTTCCGTCGTCCCGTACGCGTTCTCTTCCACGATTTTCCAATAGTACGTGGTGTCTTCCGCCATCGTACCCGGGTCATAGGTCGTGCCGGCCTGAGTCGTGACGAAGGGCGGGGGATTGCTTGTCCCAAAGTACACGTTGTGGCTTGTTGCCCCGCTACCCGCGGTCCAGGAGAGATCCGCATTTACGTCCACATCGGTTGCTCCGTCTGCGGGGGAAGGGTTTGTTGCGGGGCCCGGCGGAACCGGCGGGGCCGTCCCCAAGCTGATCTTATAGAGGGTCAGGGAGTGCGGATTCACACTGGCCTGGATCAGATTGCCGTTGAAGCTAGGCGGGTTTACTGTCTGCGAATAGACATTCACCTCGGGCACGTTCTCTTCTTGCAGAAGCGCGTCGATCCCCGTCCTATTCCAGCAGTTCAACTCCGTTGCTTGAATCGACGTCACCTCGCTGTCGGCCGGCAAAGTAATCGTAAGACTGATGACGTCGTTGATGCTCTTATTGAGCAAGAAAACATCCAGTTCCTCCTCGTTCTCACTGAGGGCGGACGCAGCCCTCAGCACCGGGTATGTGTACGTCTGCGGAGTTCCGGACACCGTAATGGTGACGGATTCCGTGTCACAGTTCATGTTTGACGTTAGGACTGTCCCGTTGGAGCTATTCAATATGAACTTACCCATTATCTGGACTGAATAGCCTCTGGGGAACCTGACTACCGACCCGGCCGGAATAACAACGTCTTGAAAAGTTCTACTGGAAGCGGCCGTCGTCCCATCGCCGGTGTAGATCGTACCGTATCCCCCACAGTTGAAACCGTATGCTTGGCCGGCGTCGACATGCGAGTTGTCCATAAAATTGAACGCCATGTCGGCTTGCAGCAGTGCGCTGAGCAGGTCGAAGGCAGCGCCTTGGTCGGGAGCGGGATAGGGCGCGAATTCGGTTAGCCACATCGTTGAGCCAGGGGCGTACTCCTGTATCCAGATCTTGTACTGATCAAGAAACGGCACATGGTATTCGGGGGCGTATGCGAAAGCGGTCTTGACGTACTTGACCTCGTCGTTCTGCAATTCCGGAACCTCGGGCATCTCGGGCGCAACCGGATTGTATAGGTGAAGGGCCACATGGTCAAACTGCCCGGCAAGTCCCGTGAGAACAGTCTCCGTCCAAGGACCACCCCCCTTTGTGCTCGGAAGGTCCGTTATCGGATCCCCGTCAGGTGGAGGAGCCCCGCCAACCACGATGAACTTGATGTTGGGATCGATGCGTTTCATCTCTTGGATGAAATCTTGCGCCCTGGCCACGTACTCCTCCGCGGTCATGATGTGCACCTTCTCGATCTCTGGCACTGTTGGATCGTTCCAGCCCCCGATGTTCACTTCATTTCCCAACTCCCAGAACTCCACACCATAGGGCGCGGGGTGACCATTGGTCTCCCTTGCCGCCGCCCAAGAGCCGGCCGTTCCCCAGTCTTTGCCGAAAACATCTACGCCAATGACCGTCGTATTGTCGGAGGTGGCGTTGCAGTACGCGACCCAGGCTGCCGCTTCCTCCGGCGTTCCTCCACGGTAGGCCTCATTGAGCGTCATGTTGACGATATTGATCGCCTTGCATCCCGGCACCTGCTCGACCAGTCCCAAGAACTCGTCCACACCCGTGTAGGGAAAGATAGGTCCATCCCAGCTCGATTGGCTCTGCCTCTCGGACATTGGGCCAATAGTCTGGTCGAAATGATGCAAGTTGCCGTGCAATCCGCCCGGGTACCGAAACAACAACGGTTTTTCCGCTTGGAGCGCTGTGACTACCTCGGGGTAGAATACATTGTTAACGGTATCCCACGCCTTGAAGGCTTTATCGTAGTAGTTGAAGTTCTGGCCGCTGAAATTCGGCCTTGTCGCACCGATGATGTCATCAAACGACAGATTCAAGGAAGCTGTCTGGGCCCCGCTTGGCGAAGCATGGAGCAACGCAAGCATCAAAGCGCCGATCATTGTCACTGTGAGACATCTACTGCTCTTCGTCTTCATTGTTTTGTCTCCTCCGTGCCGGTTATCTCGGTGTCCGTCCACATCCACAGTTCCTTCGGCTTTGCCCTCGTCCCGCCTTGGCGGGGCCGCCGGAAATGATGCCGTATAGCGATTATAAATAGCGTTACTTACATCAATATCTTATCATCTTCTCCATTTCTTGTCAACCCAAGATCCGATATATGACCGAAAAGAGAACGAAGAATCTCTTTTCATGAAAGCTATAAGATACGCAATAACAATATGATATATTGAATTATCTCTTTGGGCTCCGGATAGTTCCGGCTTGAAACGAGATCCCGAATCCGTATGCTTGTGCGGGCTAACCAAGTGCTTGAGAAATCCAGTATTAAGCCATAATATAATAACGTTCTTCCATCTGATCGGGTGTGGCTTGGCCATCGGCGCCATTACTTTTGGCGGA
>JAACEL010000526.1 GCA_011682535.1 Nitrospiraceae bacterium
GAAGGAGAACGTTGGAAATGCCCAAGAAAAACGTCTATTTCTTTGGTGGCGGCCGTGCCGAAGGCAAGGCTTCCATGAAGAACCTGCTCGGCGGCAAGGGGGCCAACCTGGCCGAGATGAGCAGCCTCGGAATTCCCGTCCCCGCGGGTTTCACGATCACCACGCAAGTCTGCACCCTCTACTATGACAACAAAGGCAAGTTCCCGAAGGAACTGACCGCGGAAGTCGCCAAGGCGCTTGCCAAGACCGAGAAGGTCATGGGCAAGAAGTATGGCGATCCCAGGAACCCGCTGCTCATCTCCGTGCGATCGGGCGCCCGCCAGTCGATGCCCGGCATGATGGACACCGTCCTCAACGTCGGCCTGTGCTCGAAGACCCTCCCCGGCCTCATCGCCAAGACCGGCGACGAGCGTTTCGCCTATGACTCCTATCGCCGTCTCATCATGATGTACGCCGACGTGGTCATGGAAAAGGCCACGGGCATCGAGCCCAAGGACGGCCAGAGCGTGCGCCTGCAACTCGAGCACGCCATGGAAGCCATGAAGAAGAAAAGGGGCGTGAAAGAAGACACCGACCTCACGGCCGCCGATCTCAAGGCGCTTTGCGAAGAGTTCAAGAAGATTGTTAAGAAAGTCATTGGTAAGCCTTTCCCCGACGATGCCGAAAAACAGCTTTGGGGCGGCATCAAGGCCGTCTTCCAGTCCTGGAACGGCAAGCGCGCCATCTCCTACCGCCGGATCGAAGGCATCCCTGCCTCCTGGGGCACCGCCGTCAACGTGCAGTCCATGGTCTACGGCAACCTGGGTAACACATCGGCCACCGGCGTCGCCTTCACCCGCGACCCCGCCTCCGGCGACGAGAAGTTCTACGGCGAATGGCTCGTCAACGCCCAGGGCGAAGACGTGGTCGCCGGCATCCGCACACCGTCCCCCATCAACGAAGCCACCAAGAACCCCCAGAACAAGCACCTCAAGTCCCTCGAAAAAGAATGGCCCAAGCTGTACAAGCAGCTTCACGCCATCCGCAACAAGCTCGAGAAGCACTACAAAGACATGCAGGACATTGAGTTCACCATCGAAAATGGCACGCTCTACATGCTGCAGACCCGCACCGGCAAGCGCGCCGGCGGTGCGGCCGTCCGCATGGCCGTAGAGATGGCCGAATCCAAGCTCATCGACAAGGAAACGGCCCTCATGCGCGTGGCCCCCGAGCAGCTCGACGAACTGCTCCACCCCATGCTAGACCCCAAAGCCGAAGCCAAGGCCACTCTTCTGGCCAAGGGTTTGCCCGCCGGCCCCGGTGGCGGCGTGGGCCAGGCCGTCTTCACCTCCGAAACCGCCAATGAATGGGCCGCCAAGGGCAAGAAGGTCATTCTTATTCGCAACGAGACCTCCCCGGAAGACGTGGAAGGCATGCGTTCCGCCGTGGCCATCCTCACCGCCATGGGCGGCATGACCTCCCACGCGGCCCTCGTGGCCCGCGGTTGGGGCAAGTGCTGCATCGTCGGTTGCGGTGAACTCAACATCGACGCCAACGCCAAGAAAGTCACCGTCGGCAAGACGGTCATCAAAGAAGGCGACTGGGTTAGCATGAATGGCTCCACCGGCAAGGTCTACACCGGCACGTTGCCCGTGCTTCCGGCCCAACCCGACAAAAATAAGTGGTACAAGAAGCTCATGACCTGGGCGGACGAAGTGCGCCAGCTCAACGTGCGCACCAACGCGGAAAGCCCGGCCGACGCCAAGCAGGCCATCCTTTTCGGCGCCGAGGGCATCGGTCTCGCCCGGACGGAGCACATGTTCTTTGAAGCCGACCGCATTATCTTCGTGCGTGAGATGATTGTGGCTGACAACGAAACCGACCGCCGCGAGGCCGTCATGAAACTGCTCAAATTTCAGAAAAAAGACTTCCTGGGCATTTTCAGGGCCATGGCCGGCAAGCCCGTCACCGTGCGCCTGCTTGACCCACCCCTGCATGAGTTCGTGGGTAGCCTGCTCGAAGATAAAAAAGAACTCAACGCCTTGGCCAAACACTGCAAAGTGAAGCCCGCCGTCATCGAAGCGCGCATCAGGTCGCTCCACGAGTTCAACCCCATGCTTGGCCACCGCGGCTGCCGTCTTGGCATCGCCTACCCCGAGATCACTGAGATGCAAGTGGCCGCCATCATCGGCGCCGCCTGCGACCTCAAGAAGAAAAAGGTCAAGGTCCTTCCGGAGATTATGGTTCCCCTTGTGGGCACCAAGGCCGAGTTGGCCAACCAGAAGGCCATCATCAACAAGGTTGCCAAAGAAGTCATGGCCAAAGCCAAGCTCAAGGTCGACTACATGGTTGGCACCATGATCGAAATCCCCCGCGCCGCGCTCACGGCCGACCAGATTGCCGAGGAAGCCGAATTCTTCAGCTTCGGCACCAACGACCTCACCCAGATGACCTTCGGCTACAGCCGCGACGACATCGGCGGATTCCTTCCGAACGAAATCCTGCCCGTGGATCCCTTTGAAGTGCTCGACCAGACCGGCGTCGGCCAATTGGTCGAGATAGCCGTGAAGAAGGGCCGCGCCACCCGTCACAACCTCAAGTGCGGTATCTGCGGTGAACACGGCGGCGAACCCGCCTCCGTCATGTTCTGCCACCGCGTGGGCTTGAACTACGTGAGCTGCTCGCCCTTCCGCGTGCCCATCGCCCGTCTCGCCGCGGCCCAAGCCGCCATCGAGAACCCGCGCAAGAAAGTGGCCAAGAAAAAGGTCGCCAAGAAGTAACGGCGTCCGTGAAAACCAATCCCCCGGAATCTTGCGATTCCGGGGGATTGGTTCTTGCCGCAGTGAACCGTACTCAGCCCGCGTCGGCCGCTTGCAGTTCCTTAACGAGATCGACGTACGCCTGCTTGGCGCCGTCTTGCGACATCCCTTCGTTCAGCTTCCACGCCTCGTACTTGAACTTACCGGCGATGTCCATCAGGCCTGGCTTCTTGCCATTGGTGTAATCCCCAGCGGTGGCCTGCTTGAACAGCCCGTACATCTTGAGCTTGACATCGTTCTCAGGCGCCTTCGAGAGTTTCACACTGTCTTCCTTGGCTTGCTCAAACTGGGCATCAACTTCTTCGGACATGACTCTCCTCCCTGCTTTCCGCTCCCAATGCGAGGTCCGGCCAAGACTTCCTTGGCCCCCCGCTTGTCACACATTCTTACACGAGCCCTTAACCCAGTGAGATATCCGGGTTAAAAGTCCCAAAGTACACTGGCCCCGATAGAGGAACGCCAGCGATCGACGTCGCGGAACTGGAAATCGTCCTCTTCGTAGTCCAGCAACAGATTCAGTTTGAGTTGGAGACGCCGCGCCAACGGGAACGCCAGTGTGGACTCCGAACGCACGCGAAGACGCCCCCAATCCGTCAGGCTGGGATACACGGTCAGGTTCTCAGCGAGACGTCCGTTCCCGAACAAGTCTCGCGAATAACGCAGGCCAAGCCGGAGGTTGAGCTGCTGGCGGTCTTCGTGGATATCATTGAATGTGCGCCGCAGAATGCCCCTCAACCGTGGCTCGTCCGATTTCCACAGGGGGTCGGCGCTGAAAGACGCGGTTTCGGCGTCGAGGCCGATGTCGGCCCGCAGGGTCCGATTCTCGTCATCCAGTAGCTGACGCGCCACGCCCGCGGAGAAATTGACGCGCAAGTCGAGTCCACGGTCTGTGTCACGCTCGATGGCCAAACCCAGCAGCGGCGTCAGTGCCCGCCCCGAACTCAAGTCCCACTCGGCCTCCCCCCATACCCATCGGGGGAACTCATCCTCGTCCGCGCGCTCCACAAACCACTGCGAACGAAAGGCGAATTTCTCCGTTTCCTTTCTCAGCGCAAGCCGGGCGAAGAGGTCTGTGTAGTCGTCCGTGCCCGAGCGCCAATGAACGCCCGTTTCCCATGAGCCCTCAAGGGTCGAGGGCGCGGGTTCCGACTCAGGTTCCGCGGGGGGCGGATTCGGGGAGGGTACAGCCGCGGAGACGCTGTTCATGGAGAACTCTTGAGTCACGCCGTCCGGCCCCAACAAGCTGGCGCCGCCACGACCCAACTCAAGACGGCCCCGAAGTTCCCGTCCATCGGACAGCAACACGGTAACATCGTTTTCTGAGGAAAACGATGTTACCTCGTCCAAGGGAGCAAGCACTTGCCCAGCGAGATTCGTGCGGAAGAAAAGGGCGCCGTCCGAGATCTTCACAAGACGACCGGACAGAATCCCCCCCTCGCCCAGGACGAGTGTATCCGCGGACGAGAAACAGGCGCTAAGCATCACTATCGCGCCGATAATTGAGGCATAACTTCTTCGCATAGACTACACGACCTCTAGCCCGGGTATCTCACCGGCTTTGTGCTACGCGTGCGGATCTCACGCCATCTCAGGCACTTGCGTTGCCCGCCGACCTCGACGTGTCTCGACACGCTGTCGCCCGGCGACCTGTGCCAAGCACCTGACCTGACGCGATCTTCGCGCGCTCGCGACGAAATCCGGTGAGATATCCGGGCTAGATATATTGTAATCGGAAAGTGCGCTCTTGGCAAATTCTGAGCACAAGGGAAAGGCCGGTGTCGTCGCTAGCGTCGTGGGACAACGCTTCTCAGGAGCTTCCAACGCCAACCCGCTTCCGGCAAAGAAACGGGGGTCTGGAGCGGAACGCTCGCCAAGGTTTTTCCCGCCAATTGAACGCGGGCCTCGCCGAGCGGCGTGCCTTTCGTGATCGGCGGCGTGATCACGGCAGGGAGGCTCGGCAGCACGGCCAGCTTGTCCAGTTCGGTCTCCTTGACCACGGTCCACAGATCCCGCCCGGCCATAAGCCGCACGCTCTCAACCTCGCAGTTGTCCACGGGGATCGCCTCGCCAACAGTCTCCCCCTTCTCCACCAACCTGACGCGGCAAACCTGTGCGAAGCCGTCCTCCAGTAGTTCCTCCGCTTTCGCAAAGCGCGTCGTGCTCGACTCACCCCCCATCACCACCGAAATCAGACGAATCCCCTCACGCTCGGCCGTAGCCGTCACACAGAATCCCGCACTGCGGATGAAGCCCGTCTTCAGGCCGTCACAGTCGTCAAAGCGCCACAGCATCTTGTTGGTGTTGTACTTGACGGCCTCCTCAGGCCGGAACTGAAGTTCCTTCTGGCGGGTCCACTCGAGAATCCTGGGGTGGCGTACACACGCCTTGGCCAGGCGGGCCATGTCGCGCGCGGTCGTCTTGTCCGGGGCTTCGCCTTTGTCCGGAGGCAGCCCGTGAACACTGTTGAAGACGGAGCGGCTCATGCCCAATTCGGCGGCTCGCTCGTTCATGCGCTTCTTATAAGCGTCTTCGCTACCCCACAATCCCTCGGCCACGGCCATGGCCGCGTCATTGGCCGAAGCCACCGCCACGGCGTCCATCAATTTCCCCAACGGCCACACTTCGCCACGCTCGAGATAAACCTGCGTCCCTCCCATCCGCTGGGCCTTTTCCGTCACGGAGATGGGCGTTTCCAGCGTCCAGCGCTTCTCTTCGAGCCCCTCCGAGACAAGCAGCATCTGCATTAGCTTGATCATACTCGCCGGTGGGCGCACCGCATCGGCATTCTCCTCGGCCAAGAGGAGCCCGGAGCTGGCCTCGATACATATGGCGCTAGGCTTGAGCTTGGAAGAGGCCGCATACGACGGATTCAAGCACATGACCAATAGCGCCACCACTACGGAAATTCGAAGAACTTTACGCATTCTACCCATTCTCTAGGCTGGCCCCGGCCGTGCCTACTTCATTGCGCGCGGCTTGCTCGCGCGCATACTCCTGCCATTTTTCATGGATGAC
>JAACEL010000527.1 GCA_011682535.1 Nitrospiraceae bacterium
TAGTAATCCTGAACGGCGCCTTCTTCGGGACTGCTCTTCTCGAAGGCTCCCGGGGAGATATTGTCGTCGTTTCCGCGGAAAATGACGCCCGCCTTCTGCGCGGTAATGGGCGTTCGCGAGGGTAACGTGGCCGGCACAACAACGCGGAAATTCTGGAAGCGAGTGATGTCGCGCGAGGGCCGCACCACCAGGAACAGGTCGTCGCCCTTGTTGCCGCCCGGGGCCAGATTCTTCGCCATGAGTTCAGGCTGGGCCTTGGCGAGCCATTGGTCCATCGTGATGATATGCGTGGGCACGGCCGAACCGTCCTCAGGCGGGAGCGTCTGGTAGGCGGGTTCCTCTGCACTCTTGGCAGTGGTGGGGCCGTAGCCGCCGTCGCGCGTGTCGGACACGGGCACGAGCCAGCCGCCGGCCGTATTGCGCGGCGTCAAGCGCAACACCCAGGCGTAGTCCTTCTCGTCGGCAACGCCATCGCCGTCGAGATCGTCCGCGGCGAAATCGCCGTCGAGATCGATGGGCTCGGGCGCGCTACGCCACTGGAGGTGCTCGAGCGGCACGATCGTGTCCGCAGTACTGAAGACGCCGCCAGTTTGCCAGCCACTGTCGCGGTCTTCGTACAGCAGAACACCCGAACTGGGCAGTGATCCGTTGACATCCAGGGACTGCAGGTCGGTGCGCGGATCGAAGTCGGGGCCCCAGAAGGCGACGGTAATGCTCTGGAGATAGAACTGGTTGATGAGGTTGACGACGGGGTCGTCGGCGCCGACGAGGTTGAAGCCCAGCATGGCGACGCTGCTGTAGTCGTAGGGCAAGAGGCTGCGATTGTCGACGACGCTGTAGGTGTCGGCGCGCTGCTTGAGTAGCCGCGCGGCGCGCGCGCCGCCGGGCGCAATACCCGCGAAATTGGGGTCGAGCGGATCGAGACCCGCCGGCCAGTCGCTCAGGCGCGGGTAGGCGCCGGGCACGATGACGTTCTTGGCCACCAGCCAGGGACCATCCAGCACGCCCTTGTCTTCGAAGGGACGCATGATGGTGCCGGCGGTACCGGCGCGTCGCAGAAAGAGCTGGTTGGAAGTATTGCTGAGGATGCGCCACTTGCCGCCGCGCTGGTCAATCAGCCAGTAGCCGACATAGCCGTTGAAGGGGAAGGGCACGACGCCACTGGGAACCTCGAAGACGAACACGTCGTCTTTGGGGTCGCCAGGGTCGCCAGCACTGTACAGATAGCTGTGCCCCGCGGGCTCGAGATCGCCTGTGACGGGGTTGAAGCCCGCAACGGGAGCGAACTGCGGCGGCCAGGTTTGGTATTCGGGCAGCGTAGGCAACGGCGGAGGCGATGGAAACTGTTGCGAGCGGGGCTCGACAGGGAACTGGTCAAGAACGTCGGGGTAGGCGCCGGTGTGATAGAAGGGCACGGTCTCGAAGGCAAACTGGATGTTGGTAAAACCGTCGTAGAGCAGGTAGCCGTCGATTGCGGAGCGGTCAGGGGTGATGTACGAGCGGTCGCCGAAGAAAAAGTGCCGGGCGAGCACGCCGAAGGGATCCAGCCAGAAGTCAAACGCAAAGAAGCTGAAGAAGCCCGCGGTAGAACTCTGGAATAGGCCTTGGGCGTGATGCATGGGCGTCACGAGCGCCCTGAGCGAACCGGTGCTGTAGGTAAGCGCCAGGTCGTGAATCTCAATGCCGTTGCGCATGGGCTTGGCCATGTTGGGATTCGCGCTACGCTCGGACCACCACGGCTCCTCGACGTTGGGCACGTCGAGCAGGGGGTCATTCTGCCAAGGCTCGGTGCCTTCCTGGGCCAACGAGCCGCTCATGTGGATGCCGCCGTCCAGGTAGCCCAGCGAGTTGCGCCGCCGCGGCTCGATAAACGCGCGGAAATCGGCGCCCAATTGCATCGGCACGTTGTCTTCAAGACCGGACACGTCGCGGTAGCCGCTGTCGGCACGGAACACGACGAAGTAGTCGACGTATTCGCTCGTCGAGATCGTGGGCGCACTGTCGGGCGTGTTTTCAAACGTACCAAGACAGGTATCGTCCAGAGCACGCCGCCGGCCACCGGAGAACTTGAGCTTGATCTTCCACCAGGGGTCGCCGCCGCCAGGCGGGAAGGGAATGTACTCCCACTGTAACCGGCCGCCATCGACTTCACCCGGGGGCCCCCAACTGTAGTCGGGGATCATGGGGTAATCCGTGAAGGTGGTGCTTCCGTTCGCATTCATCGTTGGGGGATCGAACCGGGCGTTGCCCGGGCAATTTCCTACCGGGATCCCGCAGCTATCACCGGAACCGGTGTCGTAGTAGAGCCAGACGCCATTGTAGGCATAATCGCGGCCCAGGGCCACCGCGTAGGAGCCGCCGACGGTGCCCCCTTGATTGGTGAAATGTTCGAGCGCTTCGGGGGCGTAGAATCCGCCGTTCCCCTCCAGTCCATAGGGATCGGCGCCGATATCGGTGAAGATCATGTTGAGTTCGTCGATTTGGTCGGCGCAACTGCCGTGGACATTGATGCCGTAGAGCGCGCGCCAAGTGTCCATGGCGAAGATCTGGCGCATATCCATGTATTCACCGAACACGAACTGGATGGTGTTTCCGACGCCATCCCATCGGGGCCGGGTGTGCTCGTTGACGGGGGTGTATTGACGGTTGGGCCAATTCCAGACGCTGGTGTCGGAGCCGGGATCGTACGCGTCGTTGAGAGAACCCGTCATCTCGACGATCGAGAAGCTGGAGGAGTAGCCTACCTCTTCGATCAAGCTCTCGCCCGTCAGGAAATCGGGGCTGTAACTGTCGATTGGCTCGCCCTCCGCGTTAAGCGGGAACCCGATAGGAACAAAGTCGAGAATGTCCACGTCGTAGCTATAGGTCCACATGGCCGCGCCGTAGAGGCTATACCCCAGCGAGGTGCCGCTGCTCCAGACCGAAGAGGTCCGGAACGCCACGATGTAGCCGTTCCAGGGCTCATTGCCCGCTAAAACCCAATCACTGTAGGGCGTGTAGTCACTCTCCGCGAACCGATCATGGATGTCGGCGAGGAAATCGAGTTGATAGTCGAGGTCGCCTTCCCCGGTGGTGTCGTAGGGATAGCCGTGGTTGTCCCACGTGAGCAGCAGATTGTCCGGGTATGCCGCGGATGGGTCAAGCTGCAGAATCTGGTCGGGGCCGTCCTCCCCGGGGCCATTGTCCCAGAACAGGCCAAACTCGAGGAGTTCGTCCTCGCTGGGTACGCCGCGCGGCCAAGAACGTTCGGGCGCGTTGTCGCTCGTGATCCGGTAGTTGAGCGTCTTGAGTACACGCGGGGCCGGGTCATCGCCGTAGGTCATGGCGAAGTGAAACAGGGGCACCCAGTCGTTGAGCGGGAGAATGGCCATACCGTCCAAGTC
>JAACEL010000528.1 GCA_011682535.1 Nitrospiraceae bacterium
CCCGCCGCCATAGCCCCCGCCGCCGCTGCGGCCGCCATAGCCCCCGCCGCCGCGGCTGCCGCCGTAGCCCCCGCCGCCATAACCCCCGCCGCCGCTGCCGCCCGGGTTGCGTAGGACGATCTTGAACAGGGTCTCGGCACCGGCATTGCGCAGTTCGTAATAGCGGGTCTCGAGGTCTTCAAAGGTCTCGAGACGGATGCGCTCGGGTGTGGAGATCCAAATGAACCCAGGCTGGATGGCGAAGTGGAGGCTGAGAGGCCGCAGCAAAGCTTTGAGGGCCTCACGAAGGTTAACGCCGGTGAGGTTGATGTAGGGCACCATGCCGTCGGTCACATAGCCGAGACCATAGAACCCGCCCTGCTGTTGAGTGCCGGGGCCGGTAGTACCGAAGCCACTGGCGCCGAAGCCACTGGCGCCGAAGCCGCTGGCGCCGCCAAACCCCTGGCGGCCAGCCGTGCCGAGCCGGGTAGCGCCCGTCGAGGGAAATCCGGAGCCGCCCATAGAGCCGATGGCTCCTGGGTACGCACCCACGGTTCCTGGTCCGCCGTAGGCACCCGGCATTCCGGGGCCGGGCGTGGTCGAGGGCGCAGCGACGGCCTTGGACTCGCGTTGAACGACACGGTCGTCGATGACGATGTTGACGTCGTAACTGTCGCTGATAAACTCGACGATCTCGGCGAGATGAATGTTCTCGAACTCGATGCTGACGGGGGAATCGAGCGTACGCTCGATGTCGCTCTTCTCTCTGGGGGCCACGTAGGTTTCTTCGATAACGGGTACGGTGATCTTGAAGGGTTTAATGCCGGTGGCATCGGCGCCTTCGGGGAACAACTTCATTTTCTCGATGTAGTCTTTGATTTCCGCCCCGTCCTCGAGGAGTTGCTTGGTGGATTCGGCAATGTTCTCTTTGCTGACCCAGATGGTGGCGTCGTGCAAGCCGCTCTTGGCGCGCCTGTTATCGGGAGCAATGAGGAGAACTTCCTTGAAGATGCTCTGGGCCTGGCGATAGCGCTGGTTGTCAAGAAGGAACTCGCCTTTTTTGAGCAGTTCGGCGACGCGCTTGATCTTGAGTTCTTCAGTAGACAGTTGCGGGGTCTCGGCGTCAGCGGAGATGGATTCAGGGTCGAGAGTATCGAACGCAGCGGCAATGGAGGGAGATTCACCGGCAGCGCTGAGTTCAAGCTTGGCGTTGGCCTTGTCGCGGTAGATTTGGGCGTTTTCCATTTCGGGTTCGAGGGCCAGGGCACGGTTGAACTCGCTGAGAGCCTCGAGGAAAAGGTCGCGATTGTAGAAGTCGACGCCTTGGCGGAACGCGGCCTGGGCATCGTCGGCGCTCGTGCCGCCGGCAGGCGTCGCTTGCTGTGCCAAGGCTGGCACAGCGACAGACACGAATATGGCAAGGCTCAAGGCAACGCACAGGTGGGGTATGCTTTTGACGTGTGTCGGCCTGATGCTCATTAGGTTATGTTCCTCCCGCTGTTCGACTTACTATACCGCATCTGTCGTTTTGTAAGCAACACTATTTTCCGGGCAGGGTTAGGGTTATGACGCCGCCCGCCCCCTCCGAGCGCACCTCGCACGTACCGTTGTCCGGGTCGATACTGATAAGCTCGTAACTCTCGAAGGGGTCGCCTTCGTTATACCAACCTTTGAGACTTCGCGTCTGTATTTGCGCGCGGTATTTGTCGCGCACTTTGGCGATCTTGAGCAGCTTGATGTCGGCGGCCGGGTTGTCTTTCGACTGACTATCGCCGTCGCCGCTGGTCTGATACCAGAATGGGGACGGTGTGTAGATGCTATTCCAGGACTTCAGGGGCGGAATCTTGGGTGGCTCGGGCATATCGAGCGGGTCAAGCTCAACAGGGCCGCCCCGGGGATGGGTGTGCCGCTTCTCCGGTGGTTCTTTCGGGGGATTGAGCAGGCGATACACGTTCAAGCACAGCACACCGATCAGTACAACAAGAACAATGCGTTCCTTGTTGTACCAGATCTTGATGCCCAGATTTCGCAACTTGTTCATGTGCTGAGTTCCACTCTCGCCTGTGTTAGAAGGGCCAGAAGTACTTCTTAAACCAGCGCGCGAAGCGCTGCCACTTGGTGGGCTCCGGCTCGTTTCGCCTGCGATTCCTGCCCCCCCCGAGGCCGCTCAAACTGGCGCGGATCTCGTCGGGGCTCATGCCGGGGCGTCCGAAAGCCATCATCGGTCCCTGCGGCCCCCCTGCGGGAGTGGCACGGCCGCCACCGGCTTTGCGGTTTTCGGGCTTGATGTAATCGGCCAAGGTAAGCAGGATGCGCACCTCGACGGGCGGCTGGGAAGGGTAGCGAAGATACGGATTTTGAATACTGAGGGCGTCCACGCTGTGGTATCTGTTGTCCAGACGGAGGTCGTCGAGGAACTTGACGAGATCCTTCAGGTCCATCAAGAAACCCAGGCCAACCGTGCGGTAGACGAGAAGGTTGTCGGGACTATTTCGCGCGGGCCAGATGACGACACTGTCGATTCGCTTGGCTTTGGCCTTCATCAGCATGCGGGTCATCGAGCGGCCGAACGTGGCGCGTCTGAGGCCCTTTCGGACGATTTTCTTGGTAACCGTCATCCCGGCAAGGTCTTCGGGATAGGGCGCGCCGAAGGTGCCGTCCGGGTAGGGGCAGAAAGGCGAGCGGCCATAGGCTTCCTGCCGGAGTTCCTGGATGATCTTGGTGAGTTCGTCTTTGTAGTAGAAGCGGAGCATCTTCCCTTCGGGAATGGGCTCGATCTTGAGCATGTCGCCGGTGCTGAAGAAGCGGGCGCGCTTAACGACATCCAGACTGAGAGACTCAACCCGGTCGAGGTGCGCGTCGATCAGTACTTGAGGCTTGGTGTTCTCGAAAGTCTCTTCAAGATCGTTGAGCGTGCTCTCCATCTGCTTGAGGGTGTCAAGGTTCTTCGTAAACTCGTCCATACGCTTGACATAGTAGAGCTTATAGACAGCGCCGACGATGCCCACAATCACGAGCAAGACGACGATCAGCAGTATGTGCTCTCTAGTCAGCTTCATGGACTTCTTCTTGGCAATTGTAGTTCATCACTCATCCCCGCCGCTGGAATCGCTGGGGGAAGGCGGTCCGGCCGCCGGGCCGCCAGCTCGGGTGAACAAAGCGCCAAAGCGTCCGCCGGGCGGGCCTGCCGGCCTGCCCTGCCCTTGCTGTTGGGCTCCCGGCGGTTTTCTGAACTGCAAGTCGACGCGGAAACGAATCACCGTCCCCCCGGCGGTGGTGAACAGGAGCCGTTCACCCCCCATGGGACCGCCGGCTCCAGGTAGCGCGCGGCCTTGCCTTCCACCGCCAAAACCGCCACCGCCAAAACCGCCACCCCCAAAACCGCCGCCCCCAAAACC
>JAACEL010000529.1 GCA_011682535.1 Nitrospiraceae bacterium
TGGGGCGTGCGTTCCATCGCTGTCAGGGCTTCCTCGAGCGTGGACGCCCAGTCCAGGGAGAATGTCCCCCCGCGCGCCCTCTTCAAATATTTCCGTACGATGACGTACTCTTCTTCGTCGTCGTCCACCAGAAGCACCTTCACTTCGGAGTCACAAACGTCGCTCATGGATCTCTCCTTGACCGTCTCCCCGCTTGTGGCGGTGTCCCGGGATCACTTACCCCTAGACAGGCGCCGCGCCAGTGCGAGCGGCAAGCCGGCATCGACTATTTTCTGCGCCGTCGTTTCGATATCGTATTCTACTCTGTGGAAGTCGAATGTCATCTCGTCGCTGTTCAAAAGGCCGAAGGCGGCCAGTGGGTTGCCGTCACGGGGCTGTCCGACGGACCCGGGATTAAGAAAGTAGCGGTTGTCTTGCGCGATCAAACAGCGCTTGGGGTTGTCTTCGTTCGAGGCGCTGCCTTTCTCCGCAATGGCGGTGACGCGGTGGCTGTGTCCGAAAAAGCAGGCTTTGACGGGTGTGTCGTTCAGGGACTCGAACTGGCGCATCGCGTCCAGCCAGTCCAGGATGTAGTCGTCCCGGTTCGCGGGGGCGCCATGCACACACAGAAAATACTCGTTCAAGTCGATGTGCGGCGGCAGACCGCGGAGCCAGTCGCGGTTGTCGTCGCGCAGCACGCCGGCCTGCCATTCGATTGCGGCCTGTGCCTTCGAGTTGAAGAACCAGGGCTCCTCCAACCCGCATGCCGCCGCGTCATGGTTTCCCATCAAGGTGCGTATGCGGCGTTCGCGGATGATGTCGATCACCTCGTTCGGATTCGCGTTGTAGCCCGCCACGTCTCCCAGACAGACGACGGCGTCCGGAGCGAGCGCGTCGACGGCCCCGAACACGGCGCGCGTGGCCTCAAGATTCGCGTGTAGATCGGCTATGACGGCGATCAACATCCAGCGAACACTGCCGTTCCCAAGTGTTGAGTAAGGACAACCGCTGCCCAGGAGGCACACGATTGTCTCGGCTGAATCCCTCGAAATCTGCTAACATTTTAAACCCGGCGGCTTATTTCTACAAGGGGCGCGTCGGCTGGGGAGAGCGAGCGTGAACCCGTTGGGCTCCACGGTGGCGGCGGCCATCCTAACCCGCATCGCTCACCAAACGCTCTGCTGCGAGCGCGCATCTGCTATCGCGGTCTCTGTATACGGGATATGCCGTGGGGCGCTTTCAGATGGAAGGGGCGCTGTGGCTCATGCACCCCGTGGCTAGAGGTCAGTCAGGGCCGTTGGTGCGCCGAACGGCGGATAGGCCCGAAGGGCTGGCAGCACATAAGCCGTGGGTGAGCGAGCGAACCCACGGAAAACCGGTCTCGCCAACGAGCCCCGAATGGGGTGGCAGCAACGCGAGGCGACTTCGAGGGCAATTGCGTTTCCAAGTGCAACTTTGGGAACGAGGTTGGTGGGAGGGCCCAGCGTGGAACTGGGGAAAAGCTTGATTTTCATCACGGTATCTACGAGGCTGCAAACGCACCGCCGAGGATTACGGGAGGCTTGGCCGTTCTGTTTAAGTTCCTGGCCTCCTGACCGATTCGGGCTCAAGGTGTGGACTTTCACTGGATGAACGTATTAAAGTGTGGAAACGTCTGTTGGCCGCACGGAGTGCTCGATTGGGCGGCGAATGGCTTGCTGTTGTTCCCGATCTGGTGACCGAACGCGTAAGGAGGTCCGATCTATGGCCAGGGTTTCCACCTACACTGTTGTTCCCAAGCTCCCGCCCCGCCTGCAAGATCTGATGCGTATCGTCAATAATATCTGGTGGTGCTGGGATCCCGAAGCGATCAACCTGTTCTTCCGTATTGATCGCGACTTGTGGGTGGCGACGAACCAGAACCCGCGCAAGCTGTTGGGTGAGGTGAGCCAGGCGCGTCTGGAGGCTTTGGCGAAGGACGATAGCTTCCTGCATCACATGGACGACGTGGCCCAGCGGTTGGACCGCTACATGGCGTCGAACACGTGGCGGGAACGGCATCCCGAGGCGCCGCCGGAGTTCCGAGTGGCGTATCTGTCGGCGGAGTTTGGGCTGCATGAGTCGATCTCGATTTACTCGGGCGGTCTGGGGCTGCTGGCGGGGGACCACCTGAAGTCGGCGAGCGATCTGGGGCTCCCACTGGTGGGCGTGGGACTGTTGTACCGGGAGGGCTACTTCCGCCAGTACTTGAACGCGGACGGTTGGCAGCAGGAGCTGAATCCTGAGAACGACTTCTACAATATGGCGGTCGATCATGAACGTGACGCGGATGGCAACCAGGTGGTTGTCGAGGTGGAGTATCCGGAGCGGAACGTTCATGCGCGCGTGTGGCGTTGCCAGGTTGGGCGCGTGTCGCTGTTCCTGCTGGATTCGGATTTCGACGCGAATACGCCGGACGACCGCGAGATCACTGCGCGTCTGTACCAGGGCGATCGCGACATGCGGGTCAAGCAGGAGATCATGCTGGGCGTGGGGGGTGTGAAGGCGCTACGCGCGATGGGCATCAAGCCGACGACGTATCATCTGAACGAGGGCCATGCGGCGTTCATGACGTTGCAGCGGACGAAAGAATTGGTGCAGAACGAGGGGCTTTCGTTTTGGGAGGCGGCCGAGGCGGTTCGGGCGGGCAGCGTCTTCACGACGCATACGCCGGTACCCGCGGGCAATGAAATGTTCGCGCCCGAGTTGATCACTCATTACTTCTCGCAGTACTGCAAGGACGTGGGCATCGCGATGGATGAACTGCTGGGTCTTGGCCGGCAAAATCCACATGATAGCCGCGAGCCGTTCTGCATGACGGTGCTGGCGCTGAAGCTGTGTACCTTTGCGAACGGGGTGAGCAAACTGCATGGCGAGGTGGCGCAGAGGATGTGGGTGCGGCGTTGGAACGGCGTGCCTGAGAGGGAGGTGCCGATTACGTCGATTACAAACGGCGTGCATGTACCGTTCTGGATTTCGCATGACTTGGCGAGTCTGCACGACCGGTACGTGGGGCCGGCGTGGTCGTCTTCGCCGGAGGATCAGTCGGTCTGGGAACGGGTCGACGAAGTGCCCGACGGGGAATTGTGGCGGACGCACGAGCGTCGGCGTGAACGGCTGGTGGATTTTGTGCGGCGGCGTCTGGTGGCGCAGTTGCACCACCGGGGGGCTCCGGAGGCGGAGTTGGAGCACGCGCGAGAGACGCTTGACCCGGAGGCGCTGACGATCGGTTTTGCGCGGCGTTTCGCCACGTACAAGCGGGCCACGCTGTTCATGACGGACCCGGAACGCTTGCTGCGTTTGTTGACGAGTGAGAAGATGCCGTTGCAGTTCATCATCGCGGGCAAGGCGCATCCGCAGGACAGCCAGGCCAAGGAAC
>JAACEL010000530.1 GCA_011682535.1 Nitrospiraceae bacterium
GAAGACGCGGTATCGCGAGTTCCTGAAGGAGAGCGACGAAAAGGATTTCCGGACGCGGCTCGAGGTGGTGGAGGAGTTTCTCGCGGCTTGCCAGCAGTTCGATCAGCAAGAGCGGGGACGGATGATCGACTTTCTGCAAGAACTGGCACTGGTGAGCGGGGTGGATGAATGGGAGTCGAACGAGGACGCGCTGACGCTGATGACATGTCACAGTGCGAAGGGTCTTGAGTTCGATTCGATCTTCCTGATAGGGTTGGAGGAGGGATTGCTGCCTCACGCCACGGCGCTTGAATCCGAGTCGGAACTGGAAGAAGAGCGGCGTCTGTGCTACGTGGCGATGACCCGGGCGCGTAAGAAACTGACGCTGACGGCCGCCGAGAAACGGACGGTTCACGGCGATGGCGCTTTCAATGATCGCCGCAGGGTGTCGCGTTTCGTCGACGAGATTCCGAGTGACCGGCTGGTGTCGATGCGGAAGAAGGGAAGCGCCGCAACACGCCGTGTGCCTGCTGCTCAGCGGGTGGAGGCGGGCGGACTGAAGATGGGCGTGCGGGTGCGGCATCCGAAGTTTGGGCGGGGCTTGGTGCTGTACACGACCGGTTCCGGGAAGAATCTGCGGGCACGCATTCGATTCGAAGCCGGCAAAGTGGGAACGTTCCTGGTGAACAAGACGCCATTGGAAACCCTGGAGAAGCCCTAATCGTGAACTTGGAAGATCTGAGACAGCGCATCGACGATCTGGACGGCCGGATACTGAAGCTGCTGAACGAGCGGGCGCAGTTGGCCATCGACATTGGCCACATCAAGCGTTCGACGGACGCGGTGTACTACGTGCCCGAGCGCGAGAAGATGGTGTTCGAACGGCTGAAGGACAAGAATGAAGGCCCGTTGCCGGAGAAGGCGGTACACGCCATCTACCGCGAGGTGATCAGTTCGATCCGGGCGCTCGAGAAGCGCATCACGGTGGGTTTCCTGGGGCCGCGGGACACGTTCAGCCACATGGCGGCGATGCGGGTGTTCGGCGCGACGGCGGAGTACGTGCCCCTTCCGACGCTGGCCGACATCTTCACGGAGGTGGAACGCAAGCGGATCGACTACGGCATTCTGCCGGTGGAGAGTTCGATGGGCGGAGGCGTGTCGGACACGCTGGACCGCTTTGTGTCGTCGGATCTGCACATCGTCAACGAAATCTTGATGCGTATTCGTCAGAACCTGCTGGCGAAGTGTCCGATGGGTGAAATCAAGCGGATCTACTCGAAGGACAATGCGTTCACGCAATGCCGCAACTGGCTGCGGGCCAACCTGCCGAACGCGGAAATGATCGACAAGTCGAGCACGGCGGCGGCGGCGCGCATCGCGGCGCAGGAGCCGGGCGCGGCGGCCATCGCCAGCGCATTGGCGGCGGACACGTATGGGTTGGACATCTTGGTGCCGAGCATCGAGGACATGGCCAACAACTACACGCGCTTCTTCGTCGTGGGGTATCAGAAGGCCAAGCCGACGGGGAAGGACAAGACGTCCCTGTTGGTGGCGGTGAAGCATCAACCAGGGGCGTTGTTCGAACTGCTCGTGCCCTTCTCGCAGGCCGGTGTGAACCTGACGCGCATCGAGTCGCGTCCCTCGCGCAAGAAGGCCTGGGAATATGTCTTTTTCATCGACATGCTGGGGCACATCGACGACGAGGGCATGGACGAATTGCTGGAGAAGGTGGGCGAACACTGCAACGAAGTGAAGGTGCTCGGCTCATATCCCCAAGGCGAAGTGGACGAGTAGTACAATTAAGGGGGCAATTAAGTATGATGTCCCCCTAATTGTCATTCGGCCTATGGTGCCCCGGGATGCGCCGGAGGCATCCAGGATTGTGACGTCCGGCTACACCTTCCTGGCCGAGAAGCAAGGATTCTCGGTTTCGCAGCTCCAAGATCTGCTGGCTACCCGATGCTCGGAAGAGCGGGTTCTAGGATGGCTCGACCAGTGGGAATGTCTCGTGGCGCAGAGCGGGGAAGGACTCGTCGGTGTCGCGGCATATGGCGGCAATAGTCTCGATGAGCTGTGGATCCGGCCCGAATCTCACGGAGCGGGCATCGGTGGCGCCTTGTTCCGATGGGTGGAACGTGAAATGGCGAGGGCGGGCGAGTCCACCTTGGCAGTCCGAACCACCGGGCATGCCACCGGCTTCTACGAGAAGATGGGAGCCCTCGTGGTTGGCACACGGGTCTGTCCGGGCGGCCCTTTGGCCGGGTGGACGCTTACCTGTCTTGAGAAACCGCTCGGGATCTGTGCCAGAAACGAAGCGCTCTAGAGAGACGCCTCGGCGGTCAGTGCTCCGTGCGGCTTCCACGCGGGCGCACAACCTGCTCCCGAGGGTAGGGGACACGGGCTGCTCTTGCCCCATAAACAGTTGTGGCCCGCGTGATTACACGTTTGCTGTCACGGGCGTGTTGTGTCTTGATTAGGACGGCCTAGATTTGTCAGAACCAAGGCTGGTCGAGTACGATGTTCGCTACCGGAACAAGAGGCGGGATTCTGAAAGGAAATGTCGTGGTAAGAACCATCAAGGAACTGGTCGGACGACTTGCTAAATGCCCGAATGTTACGGGGTTGGTCCGATACGGAGGCCGTCACGTAGAGGACATGTCTCCAGGCGGAGACTTTGATCTCTTTGTCATCGTCAATGATCGACCGAAAGGCCTTGAAGGTATGCACTTTCATGTCGGTGGAGTCCCCATCGACGTCAGCATGCGTACACTTGACGACCTTCATTCTGAAAGTCCGTTGACACGTATCGACATTCATTTGGCGTCGGGAGAGGTGCTTGTTGATAAGACCGGCAGGTTGCAGGAATTGCTGCCACCGTTAGCGCAACGTTGGCAGGCCTCTTTGCCCGAGGCAGGCCCGAACGACCAAGCCGCCGCACGCTTCCATCAGTCTCATGCCCTCAATAAGGTACGGGGCAGAATCGACTCTGAACCTCTGTTGTGTCACTTTCTGATCGCCACAGATGTCTTCTGGCTGGTGCAATCCTATTTCTCCGTACGCAGACTCGCCTATCCCGGAGAGAAACCCGCGCTTGAAGTAATCAGGACAAGTGCGCCAGCAATCTTTCGTCTGATTGAGAACTTCTACGCGGAGACGGAATTGCGAACGAAGCTAGCCATACTGGAAGACATGACGGACCGTATCTTGGAGCCAATCGGAGGGACATGGAAGCAGGCAGAGGTACTGTCTCTCGCAGAAGAGGGTTACCCCGAAGATATCCAGCCGCGTGGACGCGCATTTCTCGCCCATATTCTCGACATGCAGGAAAGAGATCTTGTTTGACCTTGCTGCCAGCAGCTGAAAGCTCGCAGAAATGGCAATTAAGGG
>JAACEL010000531.1 GCA_011682535.1 Nitrospiraceae bacterium
ACCATGTCCGATAAAGGGGAAGCCAAGGCTAAGGCCCTGTCCGTCGCAATCGCACAACTCGAAAAACAGTTCGGCCGCGGTACGCTGGTGCGTCTGGGGGACGATCATTTCGCGCAGACCGCGCCCGCCATATCCACCGGGAGTCTCTCCCTTGACATCGCCACCGGCTTGGGGGGACTCCCCGTCGGGCGCGTCGTCGAGATTTTCGGCCCCGAATCGTCCGGCAAAACCACCTTGGCGCTCCACGTGGTCGCCAGCGCGCAGAAAGCGGGCGGAATTGCCTGTTTCATCGACGCTGAGCACGCCCTGGACCCCACCTTCGCGAGCAACATCGGCGTGGACATCGACAATCTCCTCGTGTCTCAGCCCGACTGTGCCGAGCAGGCCCTCGAAATCTGCGAGACCATCGTGCGCAGTAACGCCGTCGCCGTCGTCGTAATCGACTCTGTCGCCGCGCTGGTGCCGAAGGCGGAGATCGAGGGTGACATGGGCGACGCCCACATGGGGCTCCAGGCGCGCCTGATGTCGCAGGCGCTGCGCAAGCTCACCGCGGCCATCAGCCGCTCCAACACCCTGGTAATTTTCATCAACCAAATCCGCATGAAGATCGGCGTGATGTTCGGCAGCCCCGAGACCACCACCGGTGGACGCGCCCTCAAGTTCTATGCGAGCCTGCGGATCGACGTGCGCCGTATTACCAGTATCAAAGAACGCGAGCGAGATGTCGGCAACAAGGTGCGCGCGAAGGTCGTGAAGAACAAGATGAGCCCGCCGTTCCGCAAGGCCGAGTTCGACATCATTTTCGGCGAGGGCATTTCGCTCGAGGGCGACGTGCTCGATCTCGCCGTGGCCGAGAAATTCATCCAGAAAAGTGGATCCTGGTTCTCGATGGACGGAGAAAACCTGGGCCAGGGCCGCGAGGCGACCCGCCAGTATCTCCGGGACCGTCCGGAACTGGTCGAACAGTTGCGCGCTCGGATCCTCGAGGCCAAAGGCATCCAGTGGGGTTCCCCGGCCGAGGAGGACGCCGAGCAGCAGGAAGAAGTGACCTCTGGCAACAACTGACGATCTACAGACTGACCCTTCCTTGCGCCGGTATGCCCGCCAGACCCGGGTGGGCCTGTTGCTGCTGTTGTTTGTGGCGGCACTGTTTGCGGGGGGGGCGCTCTTTGTCAAATACAAGCTCGAGGGGCTGCGCGAAGCCGTCCAGGAGGAGATCCTCGCCCGGACCGGCGCGCGGCTCCAGGTGGGTTCGGTGCTGGTCAACGGCTTGCGCGGGCTGCGTCTTGACGATCTCGAAATCACGTTGACGTCCGAGGCCGGCCCTGTCCTCGATTTTAAGTCGCCGCTTACCTATATCTACATCGACCTCATCGACCTGCTCTACGGCGAAGTGTCCGTGGAGCGGGTGCAGGCCGACAACGCGGTGATCCGGTTCACGCGCCCCCTCGATCAGCCTTGGATGACCGGAAAGACCGTTCGGTTCCAGGAGGCCCCGCGCCTGCTCGAACGCCCCTCGTTCCATTTCACCGGCACTGGATGCCGCCTGGAAGTGGTCAATGTCGTCGGTGAGACGCGTCTCGACATCGACGATTTCGCCTTCGACATCATTCGTATGCCCGGCTTCCCCGATATCACCGCCAAGTTTGCCGGCGCCTTGGCCTCCGCCCCGGACAAGAAGGCCAAGGTCAACATGCGGTTTGCCTCCTTCGAGGACTTCGATCTGCGGCTGGAGTGCGATGCCATTACGGCCGGTGACGTGGCCGTGTTTCTGCCTGCGTCGCAACGCGTCGTGCAGTCCGGCGAAGTCTCGCCCACCGTACGCGTCGCCGGGTATCCCAACAACACCCTTATTGTCGCGTTCGAGGCGCCGTTCAAGGACTTCTCCGTACGCAATCAGCCCGCTTTCATCCGCCCCGCGACCGGCTCCTTCAGCGGCGTGGCCGCTTACGATACCAACACGCACGAACTGACGATCACCGCGGGCAAGGCCGAATCGGCGTCAATCGGCGGGCGCATCGAGGGGGCTATGTCGTTCGCTGGCGGGAAGCCCAAGTTCGACCTGCGTCTCGAAGCCACCGGCTTGCCGCTCAACGAGGCTCTCCAGTACGCCTTCGAGTCGCGCGCGTCGGAATATGGCACGTTTGATTTCCAGGTCCACGAGCCTCACGCGCTTCATTTGGCGCTCCAGGGCAGCGCCGAAGAGCCCGTCATTTCCATCAGCGGCGACGCGGCCGGCGGGGTCTTCACCTTCGCCCCCAACGATCCGCGATTCCCAACCGGCGAACTCAACTTGGGCCGGATGACGTTGTCATGGCAATCCGGCCAGACCGAGCCCGTCGGCTCGTTCACCGTCGTCGACGGTTCACTTACCCATGCCTTCAGCGGGATCAGCGCCCAGAAAATTGCCGGCGCGTTGACTTTCGAGGAAGGCCGCGTTTCCATCGACCCGCTCAACGCCGTCATCAAAGACCATCCGTTCGTCGCGTCCATTCAGTACAACATCGCCGAGCAGACTCTCCGCGCCTCTCTCAATGGCCTGGTGTCTGGTATCGAGGATTCGCGCTTGGCGAAGCTGTCGCCGCATCTGTCGCTCGCCGGATCCGCCAACCTCAACTGCGAACTCGTGAAGACGCCCGGGAAGGTGACCATCGACGGTGAACTCGAAGCCACTCAAACCGAGATTGGGCTGTTCTGGTGGTTCCTCAAACCTCCCGGCGTCGGTATGGCGGCCACCAACATCCACGCCGAGATTGTGCCCCAGCAGTCCTTCTCATTCGCCGCCGACGTCGGTGTCGCCAGTTCCCAACTGGCCCTGTCCGGCGAGGGCACCTACCGGGGCGGAAAGTGGGTGGCGGACGCTTTCCGCATCACGTCCGAACAGGTCGACGCGATCGGGGCGGCCCAGTGTCTCCGGCTGCCCTATGCGCTCACTGGCGGAGTGGCTACGAACGGCACGTATGAATGGGTTCGCGACGGCGGGCAGGGTGAGGACATCCAGTGGCATATGTCCGCCGGGTTCAACATCGACGAAATAACGCTCACGCCCAACGGAGCCGAGACCCCTCAGCGCTATCGCGGTGTGCGGTTAGCCGTTTCTCAAACCGAGGGCGCCGAGTCCACAGGCCGTATGAGTGTCCAGGTTGAACAGGCCTCGATGCCGGCGCTGGGCGAGCCGTGGTTCATCCCTATGAAAACGGATCCGGAAATCCTCGAGATGTATCCGGACAGGAACCGTGAATGGACCTACGAACTCGCGGCCGAGACGCTCGAAGTGCCGCCGTGGAAGGGCAGCGCTTTCAAGGGGACCGCGCAGATGAACCTGAAAGAGGGCGGGCTGCGTGAGTTCTCGGC
>JAACEL010000008.1 GCA_011682535.1 Nitrospiraceae bacterium
GCTATTTTGAGGTTCTTGCGATTGAGAAGCGCTCGAAGATGGCGTGAAGATGAGATGCGAAAACGGTGGAGTTATTCTTGCACGAGCCCTTAGCCTTGTTGCAGCCGCCACTTGCCTACGCGGGTGGATGTTTGCAGGCTGACTGTCAGCATCCGCAGGAATTGATCGCGGCTCACTTCGCAGGCGCCCATACTTAGCATGTGGGGCGTGGCGACCTGGCAATCGATCATGCTGAATCCCCAGGCCTTCAGTTGGACGACGAGCGTGGCCAGAGCCACTTTGGACGCGTTGGAGACGCGCGAGAACATGGATTCGCCGAAGAAACAGGCGCCGAGCGACACGCCGTAAATGCCGCCGGCGAGTTCGCCGCCGCGCCAGCATTCGGCGGCATGGGCATACCCGGCGTCGTGGAGGCGGCAGTAGGCTCGGATCATCTCAGGCGTGATCCAGGTGCCGTCCTGATCTTCGCGGGGGATGGTGGCGCAGGCTTCGACGACGCGGTCGAAGGCGGTGTCCATGGTGACGGTGAAGGCGCCTTGGCGGAGAATGCGCCGCAGTCTGCGGGACGGGTGGAAACGGTCGAGCGGCAGGATGAGGCGGGGATCGGGCGACCACCACAGAATGGGTTCGCCTTCGGAGTACCAGGGAAAGATGCCCATGGCGTAGGCGAGCAGGAGCCGTTCTTCGCTGAGGTCGCCACCGACGGCCAGCAACCCCTCGCCGGCGGCCAGGTGCGGCGGGGGGAACTCGATTTTCTCTGTCAGGCGATAAATGGGCACGGACTGCAATCCTCAGGACGCCGCGGCGAACGTGTGTGTCGTTGCCCCCGATACGTGCATTTCGCGACGCGCATTCCCGCGATCAGGCGCTCGGCGCTTCGTACGCGATAGCCAATTCATCCCCGTCCACCCCGATGGTCACTTCGCCGCCTTTCTCGAGGCGTCCGAACAGGATCTCGTCGGATAGGCGGTCGGAGATCTCTTTCTGAATGCAGCGCGCCAAAGGACGCGCGCCGAACTTGCTGTCGAAGCCATGCTCGGCCAGCCAGGCGCGGGCCTCGGGCTTGAGCGCGATGGTGACGTTCTTGGGGACAAGCTGGATTTGGAGCTGGCGGATGAACTTGTCGACGATCTGTTCGATGACGGGTTCGGGGAGCGCATTGAACGGCACGATGGCGTCGAGCCGGTTGCGGAACTCGGGGTTGAAGATGCGCTCGATCGCCTTGTCGGCGCGTCCGGCCCGATCGTCCTGCGAGGTGCGGAAACCGGCGACATTCGAGGCGAGTTCGCGGGCCCCGGCGTTGGAGGTCATGATGAGGATCACGTTGCGGAAGTCGGCCTTCTTGCCGTTGTTGTCGGTGAGGGTTGCGTGGTCCATGACCTGCAGGAGGATGCTGAAAAGGTCGGCGTGTGCCTTCTCGATCTCGTCGAGGAGCAGCACGGCGTGCGGATGGCGGCGGACTTCGTCGGTGAGCAGGCCGCCCTGGTCGAACCCGACGTAGCCGGGCGGCGCGCCGATGAGGCGCGACACGGTGTGCTTCTCCATGTACTCGCTCATGTCGTAGCGGGCGAAATGGACGCCAAGGGTCTCGGCGAGTTGCTTGGCCACTTCGGTCTTGCCGACGCCGGTGGGACCGGAGAACAGGAAACTGCCGATAGGCTTGTCGACGCCACCGAGTCCGGCGCGGGAGCGTTTGATGGCGGTGGCAACGGCCTCGATGGCCTGATCTTGCCCGAAGACAGCGCGTTTGAGGTCGCTGTCAAGCATAGCCAACCGCTCCTTGTCGGAGGCGGAAATGCGCTGGGCGGGGATCTTGGCCATCTCGGCGACGACGATCTCGATGTCGATCGGGCGCACGGTTTTCTTGCCGCCGGGCATCAGGCGCACGCAGGCCCCGGCCTCGTCCATCACGTCGATCGCCTTGTCGGGCAGGTAGCGGTCGTTGACGTACTTGGCGGACAGGTCGGCGGCGGCGCGTAGCGCTGAGTCGGTGTAACGTATGCCGTGGTGTTCCTCGTAGCGCGATTTCAGGCCGCGAAGAATGCGCAGTGTCTCGGGAACCGTCGGTTCGCCGATTTCGATCTTCTGGAAACGCCGCGACAGGGCGCGGTCTTTGTCAAAATGGTTCTTGTACTCCTCGAACGTGGTCGAACCGATGCAGCGCAACTCGCCCGAGGCCAAGGCGGGCTTGAGAATGGTGGACGCGTCCATCGAGCTGTCGGTGGTGGCGCCGGCCCCGACGACGGTGTGGATCTCGTCGATAAAGAGTATGACGTTGTCGCGGGCGAGCAATCGTGCCACAACGGCCTTGAGCCGGGCCTCGAAATCGCCGCGGAACTTGGTGCCCGCCAGCAGCGCGGGCAGGTCGAGCATGAGGATCTCGACCCCTTCGAGCGCCTTGGGTACGTCGCCTTCGATGACCTTGAGGGCGAGGCCCTCGGCGAGGGCCGTCTTGCCGACGCCGGGTTCGCCGATGAAGATGGGGTTGTTCTTCCGGCGCCGGGCCAACACGCGAATCGCCCGGCGGGTCTCCAGTACGCGCCCGATCAAAGGGTCGATCTTGCCTTCCGCCGCACGCTCATTGAGGTTGACGGTGTACAGTTCGAGCGGGTCGCGCCGCCGGCGCGCGCCGGCGGACTCTTCGGATTCCTCATCAGGGAGGGGGTGATCGTCCACGAAGCCGTCACCGGGCACGGGCCCGCCGTGCGAGATGCAGGTTAGCACGTCGAGCCGCGTGAGACCCTCGGCTTCGAGGAAACAGGCGGCGT
This sequence comes from Nitrospiraceae bacterium, assembly GCA_011682535.1. Taxonomy (GTDB): domain Bacteria; phylum Hydrogenedentota; class Hydrogenedentia; order Hydrogenedentales; family SLHB01; genus JAACEL01. Next base: position 2,769 of record JAACEL010000008.1, read on the forward strand.
GGGAGTCTTTCTCTTCGAATATGGCGGCGAGGATGTCGCCGTTGTCGACTTCCTCCTTGCCGGAGTATTTGACGTGGAGGATGGCGCGCTGCATGACGCGCTCAAAGGCGAGCGTCTGCTGAATGGTGGCCTCTTCGCCTTCGGGCACCTGGACGACCTCGCGGTCGAGGAAGCTGACGATGGATTTGCGGATGCGTTCGACGTCGGCGCCGCAATGGACGAGGATATCGCGTCCGTGGGGGTCGTCAAGCACGGCATACAGCACGTGTTCGACACAGAGGTATTCATGCCTGCGTTCGCGGGCACTGGCCACGGCCGCCTCGAGAGTATTCTCGACTTCCTTGCTAATCATTTCAAACTGCCTTAGGAACCTGGTCAGAATAACTTGAACATTCTGCATCTTGTCTTTAGCTTATCTTTGGACGATCTTCAATCGCAAAATCCTCGAAATAGCCCTGCTATTCCTGTGGTCTTGCTCAACCAGATCGCCCAAATTTAAGCCAAGTACGAGCGCCGAATTGTCCAAATTTATTCTGACTAGGCTCCTTAGTGACGCACATTCATTCTGGTTCCATTGAACATCGCAGGGGAAACCCGCATTCCCGCGCCAACTTGTGAACCGCCGCCACCTTGGTCTCGGCGATCTGCCCGGTGTATACGCCGCACATGCCGGTGCCGCCACGGTGCACCTCGTACATGATGCGGACGGCCTCGGCCTTTGGCTTGCGAAAAACGCCCGTTAACACCTCAACAACGAATTCCATCGTCGTGTAGTCGTCGTTATGCAGCAGAACGCGGTAGCGTTTGGGCAGCTTGGTCTCGTTTCTCTGCCGCGTTGCGACGCTTTCGCCCGCGCCGGGTACATACTCAGCCATCGTAAACCACCTCGACCGGCCATCTTGTGGACAGCCACCAATCGTACATGCCAATCTGTTCTCCCATCCATATTTTAGCACATGGACACACTCACTGGCGCCATGTTCCCGCGGCGTGGTTCGCCCACCATCCGTTCTTCTTCACAACGCCCTCGCTCATGAGCTAGAATCCCCTCAAGTTTCTTAAGGAGGGCTCCATGAACACCGAACGGCAACAGGAACTGCTGGCACAGTTTGCGAACAAGCGCGTGCTCGTCGTGGGCGACATTTATCTGGATGAGAACGTATACGGCTCCGTAACTGAAGTAAGCCTCGAGGCACCGATCCCAATTTTCGAGGTGCTCGAACGCAGGCACAATCCCGGTGCGGCCGGCAATGCCGCGTGCAACGTGGCCGCGATGGGCGCCGCCACGTATATGATCGGCGTCGTGGGCGACGACCCCAACGCCGACATCGTCCGCAAGGAATTCGCCGTCCGCAACGTCGACACGTCGGGCATTGTGGCCGATCCTGAGCGTCCGACGAACACCTACGGCAAACTACGGGCAGGCGGGTTCAACATTCCCACCCAGGAGGTGCTGCGCACCGACACGCCGAGCCCTACGTTCATCAGCGGCGAGGTCGAAGACCACGTGATCGCCAACATCCGCGCGCGGGCTCCCGAGGTCGACGCGATCATCGTGGGCGACCAGGTGTGCTCGGTGGCCACCGAGCGCGTGATAGCCGCGATCGTGGCTTGTGCCCAGGAACACGGGTTGGTCACGGTGGGCGACTCGCGCAAGCGGGCCGCAGCGCTCAAAGGCCTCGACATTGTCGTGCCCAACGACCGCGAGGCCGGGGTGGCCGTCGGCATCGACGTGGTCGACGAGGCCAGTCTGGTCGAAGCGGGCAAGGGCCTGCTCCAGACCGTGAAGAACGCGCTGGTTACGTGTGGCCCGGACGGCATCAAGATCTTCGCCGAGAGCGGCGATATCACCGATGTCGGCATCGTTCCCTGCGACGTCGTCGACGTTACCGGCGCAGGCGACACCGTCACGGCCGCCGTGACGTTGTCGGTGCTGGCGGGCGCCTCGCTGGAGGAGGCGGCCGAAGTGGCCAACGCGGCCGCGGGTGTCGCGGTCGGCCAGGCGGGCGTGGTGACGGTAACCAACGAGGAGATCGCGCGGGCCCTCAGCGGCACGGCGGGCCCGGCGAAACTCAAGTCGCTCGACGAACTCGCCGCGATCGTCGAGCGCCTCAAGCGCGAAGGAAAGTCCGTGGTCTGGACCAACGGCTGCTTCGACATTCTCCACGTCGGACACGTGACCTATCTGCTCAAGGCCGCGCGTGAAGGCGACGTGCTGGTGGTCGGTCTCAACAGCGACTCCTCGGTTCGCGAGAACAAAGGGCCCAACCGTCCCATCCAGAACGAGGACGACCGCGCGCTGGTGCTGTCTTCGCTGGAGTGCGTGGACTACATCACCATTTTTGGCGACAAGACTACGACCGGCATCCTCGAGTTACTCAAGCCGGACGTGTATGCGAAGGGTGGAGACTACACCATCGACACGATCGTCCAGGAAGAACGCCACGTGGTCGAGGACCATGGCGGCCGCATCGCCATCATTCCGGGCGTCGAGGGACAGTCGACCACTGGCGTGATCGACCGGATTATCAGCGGCGCCTGAGCGAAATTAAGGGGGAAATTAATTTCCAGGCAGCTAGATGAGTCCCGACGTTTCGAGGTCTTTCGCGAACGCCCTCTTCTCGCCCGCGGTCAGTTCACGTTGCGGCGCGCGGACGTAGCCGGGGTCGAAGCCGCGCAGGCGCAGGCCTTCCTTGTAATACGCCACCATCTTGCCGTATTGGAAGAGCTTGCAGGCTTCGTTGAGGCGTTTCTGGCACTTGCGGGCGGCGGTCAGGTTGCCCTTGGCCACGGCTTTGAACACGTTGAGGAACAGCTCCGGCGCGACGTTTGCCGTGCTGGTCACCGAACCGTCGGCGCCGCTCAGTTTTGCCTGGAACGTGTATTCGTCCACGCCGTTGAGCACGCGGAACCCGGCCGGCCGCTGGTCGAGTACGCGCGCCAGATTTTGAATGCTGCCTGCACTGTCCTTGAGGCCGGCGATGTTGTCCACGCCCTCGGCCAGCGACAGGATGAAATCGGGGCTCAGCGCGTTCTTGGCGCATCCGGGCAGGTTGTACAGGAAGATCGGGAACCCCTTGGCCGCGCGGGCCACGGATTTGTAGTGGCGGGCCAGCGCCGCGTCGTCGTAGGTGTAGAACCCCGGCGCGATGACGCCCGCCGCCGCGGCGCCGGTCTCCATCGCGTGACACGTCAGGTTAATTGTCGACGCGGTGTCCAAGGTTCCCGTATGCGCGATGACTTTGATACGCTTGCCCACGGCCCCGACCAGCTCTTCGATCAGCTTCTTGCGCTCGGCGACGCTGAGCAGCATCCCCTCGCCAGTGGTACCGCACGGAAAGATGCCCGCCACGCCTTGCCCCGCCAGCCGCTCGGCCAGCGCGCAAGCGCGGTCGTACATCACCGCCCCGTTCTTGTCGAACGGAGTCAGAAGCGCCGGTACCAGTCCCTCGATCTTGAATCTCATGCTTTCCTCCTTGCACGCGCCGTTCGGCTGCCTTCCGCATCGGCCTTCCGTCCGGACTACCAGCCGTATTTCTCGGGTCCCCAGGGCTTGAGCAGATGCTCCTGCTTGGGCAGGAGCATCGTCCGCTCCGGTACGTCGTCATATACAATCGCGCCGCCCCCCACGCACGTGTAATGCCCCACCTTCACACCCGGCATGAACGTCACGTTAACCCCGGTGCGGCTGTAATCGCCCAGGTAGGTCATTGAGCCGTAGCATTCGGGCTTCTCCTTCACCCCCGCGACCTGCTGGGTCTTCACGCTGTCGTCGAAGCGCCACGTGCCGCATACCGTGGCCGCGCCGATATCGACGTGCGTGCCGGCAAGGGCCGACAGCGAACAGTAATGATAGAGATAGACCACGTCGAACATGACGCCGGAGAATTCCGCGCAATGACTCAGTACACAGTCCGCGCCGATGACGGCGCCATCGCCCGCCTGCGCGTAGCGCTCGCACCGCGTGCGTGCCCCCACCGTCACGTCGCGTCCCAGGATGGCGCCGCCGATAACTTGCGCCCCCGCGCCCAACACGGCCGATCCGTTGATCAGGCACCCCTTGCCGATCCGGGCCCCCGGACCCAGCCATAGCTTCGCGTCCACCGCGATGTCGGCCCCATCGTCGATCGACGCCCCTTCGCCGATCACCGTGCTCTCCAGACGGTCGAGTGCGTGCTGCGCGGCTTTCCGGTTGGCCTCGACGATGTGCCACGGTTTGTCGACGTCCACGAGAAAATCCTGCGCCATCACGGCGTGAACTTCGATACCTTCGCGGCGCATCAGATCGAACGCATAGCCCAGGTGGCCTTCCGCGGGCGGCATCGAGCCCACGCCGACGTTCGCCACGATCCCCGGGTCACGTGCCAGGTACCGGCGTAGCGTGTCCGTGGCGGCTGCGGCCACACCGCCGAAACGGGGATGGTCGAAACCTCCGCGGCCGTAGATGCCGCGTACCAGACCGTCCGGTTCCACCTCCACCGTCATCCGCGACGCCGTCAAGCCCGGCGGACACGGCGCCGTCAGCAGCAACGCCTCCGCGCGCCGCGACTCGAACGTTTCTACCACGTCCGCCAGCGTTTCGCGCGACGTCACAATGTCGCCACAACAAACGAGCACCATGTCAGAGGAGATCGCTTCGAGTCCCAACAAGGCGGCCGCGACGGGGCCGGTCCGCTCGCGTTGTTCGACAAAGCGCACCCCGGTGAGGTCGGCCAGACACGCGCGGACGGCCTCAGCCCGATGCCCGACGACGGTGACGATGTCGTCGATCCCCACAGCCTGCAGGTCGAGCGCCAACCGGCGCACCATGGGCACGTTGACGATCGGGACCGTGACTTTCTGCCGGACACCGGAGAACGGCCACGCGCGAGCCCCCTCGCCCGCGGCCAGAATAACAGCAGAGTTCATTTTCGCCTTACCTCAAAGATGCAAAGATGCGCCAACGAAGCCGTCGGAGAGTATACCCACGGCCGCGCACCGGCGCAATCGCGCAATGGAACGCCTACCGCGTATGATCGGCTTCCGTGTTCCATTCCGGGCGCAGACGCGACTGCATTTCCCACGCGTCGAGCAGCACCAGCGCCGCCATGCTCTCCACGACGGGGATCACTCGCGGCACGATGCAGGGGTCGTGGCGTCCGTGGACCTCGATTTCGCGCTCGTTGCCGTCCATGTCCACCGTGCGCTGCGGCGTGGCGATCGACGACGTGGGTTTGACGGCGATTCGAATCCGGATCGGTGCGCCGGTCGAGATGCCGCCGTTGATACCGCCGGCGTTGTTGCTCAGGAAGCCGTCCTTGCCCATGCCGTCGTTGGACTTGCTGCCCCGCATGCGGGTGAGACCGAAACCGCCGCCCACTTCGATACCCTTGGTGGCGCCGAGCGTCATGAGGGCCGAAGTGAGGCGTGCGTCGAGCTTGCCGAACACCGGATCGCCCAACCCCACCGGCACACCCTCGATTTCCAGTTGCACGATGCCGCCCACGGAGTCGTTGTCGTCGCGCGCCGCGAGGATAGCGGCCTCCATCGCCTTGGCCGCCTTGGGGTCGGCGCAGCGCACGGCGTTGCTTTCAATCACGCTGTAGTCGCAAGTTTGCGCTTCGATGCCGGCGATCTCGGCCGCGTGCGCCACGATGCGCACGCCGCGCTCTTCGAGGACCTTACGCGCCAGTGCGCCGCACATCACACGCCCCGCCGTCTCGCGTCCCGAAGAGCGCCCGCCGCCGCGGTGGTCGCGGATGCCGTATTTGCGGTAGTAGGTGAAATCGGCATGACCCGGGCGGAACAGATCCTTGATGCCTTCGTATTTCGAGGAATCCTGGTCGCGATTGAAGATCACCATCGCGATTGGCGCCCCGGTTGTTTTGCCTTCGAATACGCCCGACAGGATCTGTACCCGGTCTTTTTCGTCGCGTGGGGTGGTCACGTTGCTCTGGCCCGGACGCCGCCGGTTCAACTCCGCCTGAATGTCGCCCGGCTCGAACGGCGTGCCGGGGCGTACCCCGTCGAGCACGGCGCCGATGGCAGGGCCATGGCTCTCGCCGAACGACGTCATGCGGATGATTTCACCATAGGTGTTCGGCGCCAACGTGCGTACCAACAATTCCTGAGCCAGCATCTCGGTAAGGCGCTCGGCAAGTTCCTGAGGCATTCCCTCCGAGGTGTCGAGCCACAGGTCGGCGAAGGGCTGCACGACTTCGCCGTACAAGGCCACCCGGTCGCTGAATCGCTGGCGGCCGCCGGAGCCCTCGAGCCACGGCGGCATGCCGTTCTTCGTGGCACGTTCCCACAGCACCTCGTCCGGCGCGGTCAGATAGATAATGATCGAGCCCTCGCGCAAGCGGCGCCGCGCGTCCGGGTTGAACATCACCGACCCGCCCGTCATCACCAGGCGCCAGTCGTCGTCCGTCATCAGCTCCACCACTTTCGCCTCGAACGCACGGAACTGCATCTCGCCCAGTTTCTGGTAGATCTCCCGGCAGGACAGATTCTCCCCGTTCTGGCAGGCATACAACTGCTCGATTTCTTCGTCGGTTTCCAGGGACCGGATCTCCAGTAGCTTGGCGAGTTCGGCTCCGATACTGCTCTTGCCAGCCCCCTTGGGACCGGTCACTACGATCTTCATGGTGTCGAATTCCTCTCTAACTGAGCTATTCGCGCCACGGCGCGCTCCGGGCACGGGTGCGTGGAGGCCCATACGCCAGCGTGGCGGAAACTCCGTGCTGAAGACGGAATAATAACAGAACCATGGGGTCGCATTTCGTTATTCCGTGACAACCGGGTCTGGATGCGGCCGTGGTACGGCGGGATCCATCCGTTCATCCACTGGTACGTGAATGAACTGCATAAGGCAGCGTTCACGTGGAAAGCGGCCGGGCGCGTAGGTACGCAAGACGTGCGCTGACACGGGATCACCGTCGCAGGAACAGGTCGACTACTTCGTCACGACGACCGGCCTGGAAAACGCGCGCGCCTACGCCGCGCTCAAGGCGTTGAAGGAACTGCCATAGACCCGCATAATGCTCGCGACAACATTGTGCAGACGCACAGGAGCGTGCAGACCATGTCGATGGGACGACGCCAGTTCATCACACAGACCGCAGCGGGAGCCGGACTGAGCCTTCTGGCAGGTGCGCCGCGCGCCTCGGCAGCCGAGACGCCCATGGAACCGTTCGTCTTCTGCGTCGTAGCCGACCCGCACCTCAGCGAGGCCGCCAAACCCGGAATCCGCCACTGCGGCACCGCGGTCGACAAGTTCCTGAGGTGTGTCCAGGCGATGGACGCGTTCGAGGGGGAGGACAAGCCGGATTTCATGCTGCTGGCAGGCGACATCCACCCTTGGATCCTCAAGGACCACCTCGAGGCCATCCGCATTCCCATCCACGCCACCGCCGGAAACCACGAGACGACCCCGGCCAAGCGCAAAGAACTGCGCGACCTGTTTCCCTCCGATTTTCAGCGGGACGGCCAAGAGTCGGACTACTACAGCTTCGTCCACAAAGGCGTCCGCTTCATTTCCATGTGCGACGCGGGGCTGGGGGGCGAACATGTCGGCCAATTGTGTTCGGAGAACATCCGGCCCAGCGGACAATGCGAATGGATCGAGAGTCAGTTCGCCGAAACCGAGGACCGCAAGATCCTTTTCGCCCACATTCCCCCCGAACGCAACGGCGGCGACCGGAATATGTATCTCAGCCGGAACGATTCGCGATGGTTCAATAACCTGGTGGGTGAGAGCGGACCCGACGCGATGTTCTTCGGCCATCTCCACCTGGCGACGGAGGAATACGCCCTCGGCGGCACGCGCTGTTTCAATCTCCGCTCGTGTTGCTGGAACTTCGGCAACGCACCACTGGGCTTTATGGTGGTTCGTGTGACGAACGAAGCCATCGAAACCCGTGAGGTCGAAACCGGGGTCTATCAATAGATATACGCGCCCGGGTGTGTCCGAATGCAGACCTCATTGGGTTGACATTTGGTGTGCGGCGGGCTACGATAGGGACGCTCATGCGGGTCCGATGCGTTTGCTCCACGGCTGGGAAGCTCGTAACCGCAGGCACATCAGACATCCGTTTTAGGCCCAAGAAGGAGAGCGACTGAGTGGTACACAAACGCTCACGAAACACGCGGCCCAATGGTTTCACACTCATCGAAATACTGGTGGCCGTTGCCGTCTTGGGCATCGGCGCCACGATCTTCATCAGCCTGTTCTCGGCCAGCCAGGACTTGGCCGAGACCAGCCGAAGCCGGACCGTCGCCACCTACCTAGCCGAACAACAGCTCGACGCTCTTCAGCGCGATCCCGGCCAATACGAGTGGCCGTCGGCCGCCATCGAGCCCGGGACGATGGCCGAAATCCTTCCATTCGGAGCCGACCCCGCCGTGCCGCGCGGTTTCACACTCCCGTCTGTCATGCCGGTGGATTCGCGTGCCTACGCGCGCGAGGCCAATTTCATGAAACGCTTTTCCTGGCAGGCCTACGCGCGTACGCCTGACGCCGAGGCCGCCCACATCGAGTTGACCGTGGTTGTCCGGTGGCAAGAGGGAGGCCGCGATCAGTTGCTTGCCCTCACCGCCAGCGCCCACCGCTCGTTGCTTGCCAAAGCCGGCCCGCGGGACAAGGAGGCGTCTACGTGAGGCAACGTCGGCATTGTAAAGGATTTACGCTCATCGAACTGCTCGTGGTCATCGGCCTGCTTGGGGTGGTCACCACCCTTGGGATGAGCATCCTCTTCTCGGTTTCGGGCGTCTGGAAGCAGATGTCGATTCGGGCTGAACTCGACGCCCGGGCTGACGCCGTCTTCGACGCCATGCAGCGCGATTTCTCCGAGATCGTCGCTTCAAGTCTGTCCGGAGCCCCCGTGCGCGGCGCCGTTCACACGGCCAAAGACGACCGCTTTTTCGGCGTGCCCCTGCAAGACGACCAAATCACGATACCGGCCGCGCTGCCGCCCGAACCGGGCGCGAGCCTGCGCCGGGTGGACATTGGCTACGCCATCGACCGCAAGAACGGCAGCCACAGCCTGGTGCGCACGACCACCCTTGTCGGTGCGGAGGAATCCAAGACTGCGGTCACCGTGGCCGATGGCGTGCTGGCGATGGCTATCGAATATCGCGAAAAGGGTCCCGGAAGCGCATGGCAGGCGCCCTGGTACCTTGACACACTCCCCGGCGCGATACGCGTCAGTGTTACCCTTATCGATCCCAACCGTCCCAACGAACAACTGTCGCGGATGGCAGTGTTTCCGATTTACGTCGACTGAGCCAACGCGCAGAAGGCAGGAGCAACAATGAACCGGTTCCGTTCATCGAGGTCTGAAGAACGCGGCATCGCGCTGCTGAGCGCGCTTGCCCTGCTCTTCCTCTTCTCGCTTCTGGGCGTGGCCTATGTCGGCTATATGGCCACCCTCGCCGACCAGGCCCGTTACGAAGCGCGCGTCGTGCAGACGCGCGCCATGGCCCGTGGCGGGGTGTTGACGGCCATCCGTGAGATCGAGACCCGCATCGCCCAGAGGAACCTCAACGAACTGCCCACGGCCTACGAAACGGTGCTGCCGGTGTACCGCAAGGACGCGGCAGCGCCGAACGGCGTCGCCGCTGCCGAAAACCGCCGCGCGACCACGGCCATTGCCATCAGCGACGAGAGTGGCAAGGTCAACCTCAATTACGCGCCCGCCCCTGTGCTGGCCCGTATCCTCAGGACCAACCCGGGCGTGGCGGGGAAGATCCGTGGAAGCGTGCAAGCCGCCGGCCGGCGCTTCATCAGCCTCGACGAACTCGTTTCTCGCGGATTTATCGCGCCGAGCGCGGCCAGCGCCATCAACGAAAACCTGCTGACCGTGTATTCGGTCGCCGACCCCGCCGACCCCTCCGCTTCGTTGAACCTTAACGCCGCGCCGGTACCCGTGCTGGCGGCCGCGCTGGCGCTGACCCCCAAAGCCGCCCGAGCCGCGGCCGCGCAACGGCCCTTTGCCAGCGCCGCCGCTCTCACCGCCGCCGTGGGGAAAGGCCCCGAGACCTTCAACTACCGGGCGCCGGCGGGTAGGCCGGGCGCTTTGGCGCCGGAACTGTGTTTCGAGTCGCGTTGTTTCCGGATCGAGAGCCGGGCGTCGATCGCCAATCTCGGTCGCGATGGAGAAGAACACCGGGCCACGCAAAGCCGCATCGAAGCCGTGGTCGTATTCGGACACGGCGAACCGCGGATCACCTTCTGGAGCGAGCGGCGCGGTGCTGACGGCACCGGCGGCTCGCAGACGGTGAAAGAGGAACAAGACCCGATCGTAGAGTGACGCTTCCGAGCGTCATGAATATAGAGGAGACGAACAAATGGCCCCAGACGCCGACAAGCCCAGTGCAGGCGCAAAGCGCATAACCCGCGCGAAGAAGAAGCCCACCACGGCCAAGAAACGGGCCGCCGCGCCACGCGCCAAGAAACGGGCCGCCGCGCCACGCGTCAAAAAAGAAGCCGTCGTCGCCGCGCCAGCGTCGCCGCTGGCCAAGCCCTCGCAATTCATGGCGGCGACCTCCGTCCGCTATGGCGACATCACCGCGTTCTTGCGCCAGTTGATCATGCTGCTTGAGGCCGGCACGCCCCTGCTGCGTTCCCTCAAGACCCTGTCCGAGCGCGGCGAGAAAAGCTCCGTGCGCGCGCTGGTCGCCGATATCGCTCAATACGTCGAGATGGGTAACCCGCTCTGGGAAGCCTTCGACCGGCATCCCAAGTACTTCGACACGGTCTTCGTCAACCTGATCAAGGCCAGTGAGGCCAGCGGCACGCTGGTCACCGTGTTGCAGCGCTTGACGTCCTACCGCGAACAACGCGATCTGCTCCGCAAGCGCGTGCGCGCCGGCATGCTTTACCCGGCGATTCTCGTGCTGGTCTGTGCCGGTGTTATCGTGTTCATCGCGAAGGTCATCATTCCCGAGTTTCGGAGCATGTTCGACAAGTTCGACATCAGTCTAAGTGGCTGGACCCGGGGTCTCATGGGCGGGATCCAGTTCGTCGGCGACTTCTGGTGGCTGGGCGCCTTGGCCGCCATCGTCCTCGTCCTGGTCTACAAACTGTGGTACGTGCAGAACCCGTTGCGCCGCCTCAAAGCCGACCACGCCAAACTCAAGGTGCCTATCGTGGGCAAGATTCTGCTCAAGAACGCCACCGTCGAATTCACCCGCACCATGGCCATGCTCCTGCGCAGCGGCCTGTCCATGATGGCCACCCTCGAACTGGTTCGCAACGCGATCCATAACCGGGCATACGCGCAGACGCTCCAGAGCATGCGCGACTCGGTCGAGGCTGGCGAAGGCCTCGAGAAGCCGATGCGCGCCGCGGCCGACATTATCCCGCCGGTGGTCGCCGATATGATGGTGACGGGCGAGGAATCGGGCCGCCTCGATCGTATCGCCGAGCAGATCGCCGATACGTACGAGGAAGAAGTGAACATCGCGATAACCACTCTCGGCGACGCTCTGCAGCCGATTTTGACCATCGTATTGGGGATCATCGTGGGTCTGGTGGTCCTCTCCGTTGGTATCCCCCTCATTTCAATGATTGAACAACTAGGCGCCGGTTGAGCCTAGTTCCCCCAACCCACGGCGGGGCCTGTCGGTGGATCGGTCCGCGCTATCTAAGCGCTATCAGCGATCGATAAACCGGTGCGGCTGAGCAGCGCGAGACAATGGCCGGTGGGCTTGTCTCGCGGCCTCACGTGCCACAACTCCCACAGGAGAACTATGCCGTGACTATCCCCGAACTACTCGAAATCCGTGCCAACGAACAGGCCGGCCGCACGTTCCTGTTCTGCGACGAAGAAGAATACTCGCACGCCCTGCTCAATGAACGCGCGTGCAACGTGGCGGCCAATCTGGCCAAGCAAGGCGTGGGCGAGGGCGACAAAGTCGTCCTGCTCATGGGCAACTGCGTCGAGTTCCTGTACTGCCTCTTTGGACTCGGGCGTATCGGTGCGGTTCTCGTGCCCGTCAACCCCCTGCTCAAGCCCGACGAGATCGCCTACATCATCAACAACGCCGAGGCGAACACGTTGGTCACCATCCCTGAGTTCGTTCCCATGCTGCCCATGGTCAAGGCCGCGCTGCCGCGGATCGAGCGTATCTACGTGCTGGGCGACGAAGCCCCCGAAGGCGCCGAGCCTTTCAACGTGCTGCTGGAGCCCGCCGAGTCGATCTCCGAGATCGTCGCCACGGAGGACAGTGACGCGGCCCTGATCTACACCTCCGGAACGACCGGAATGCCCAAGGGTGTTGAACTCACCCACCGCAACTATATCTGGAACGCACGGATGATGACGTTGACCAACGACATCGGCGCACAGGATCGTTTCCTGTGCGTGCTGCCGCTGTTCCACGTCAACGCGCAGGTCGTCACCATTCTCACGCCGTTGCTGGCCAAGGCGCAGGTCGTGCTGATGGCGAAGTTCAACATCTTCGGCATCCTGCCGATGATCGAGGAATACAAGACGACCATCATGAGCGGCGTACCCACGATCTACGCCATGATCTGCGGCATGCCCAAGGCGTCCAAATACGACATCAGTTCAATGCGCTTCTTCGTGTCGGGCGCGGCTCCGATGCCCGAAGACACCTACCTGGCCACGCAACGCGTGCTCAAGAAACCCCTCATCATGGGATACGGCCTGAGCGAGGCCACGTGCGCCAGCGTAGTCGCCGACCACAAGGATCCCATCAAGTGGGATTCGGTCGGGCCGGCGTTGCGTTACACCCCGCTTCGTATCGTGAATGAGGATGGCGTCGACATCCCGATCGGCCAGATTGGCGAGATCCTTGTCTCCGGCCCGGCCGTCATGAAAGGTTACTACAAGAATCCCGAAGCCACCGCCGAGGTGCTCAAGGACGGCTGGCTGAAGACAGGTGACCTGGGACGCCTCGATGAAGACGGGTACGTTTTCATTGTCGGCCGCCTCAAGGACATGATTATCCGGGGCGGCCAGAACATCTACCCGGTTCAGGTCGAGAACATCCTGTCCACCATGCCCGGGATTGAAGAAGTCGCTGTCGTCGGCGTCGAAGAGGCCCGCTGGGGCCAGCAAGTCCTGGCCGTCGTCAAGGTAGCCGAGGATCAAGAACTTACCGAGGAAAAAGTCATCGAGTTCAGCCACGAAAACCTGGCGGCCTACAAGTGTCCCGAATACGTGCGTTTCGTGGATGAGTTACCCAAGACTCCAACCGGCAAGATCAAGAAGAACCTTGTTGCCGAGCAGTTCGCCGATATCGCCAAGCGGGCGCCGCGCAGCGGCGCCTAGGCACAATCCGCCTTTGGCGGATTGTGCATGGCCGTAGGCGCTACGCCCGCGTCATTGGTAACGCTCTTACATGCCACGAAGCGGCTGACCGCTTTTCTTTGCTTCTTTCTTTTCACGAGAAAAGAAAGAAGACGGCATCCGTTTGAGCGCCACCCAAGTACGCTTCAGCCGGTTGATCCAGAAGCAAAGGGGCCGAGAGCACATGCTCTCGGCCCCTTTGCCGTTCAGCACTCCTATAACGGCAACTGCGCGATTCCCGCGTAACCCAGCGGTACGTACGCGTAGTTGGTCCCGAAGTACATGGATATCGGATACCCCATCGTCTCGAAGAGGTCGACGAGCGCGCCCTCCCCGCTGAAATCGTACCGTGCAACGGCGCTGCCTACCGTCACGTAGGCCGTTTCACCCTTAGCATCCAGCAGGTTACCCCACTGCTGCGTTACCAGCAGTCCCGGCGTCATCGTCAGTGTTCCATCCGGTGCGATGGCTGCCTTGTACAGCAGGTAGCCCGAGTCATACGCGTCCAGGAACACGTTCGCGCCGCGCCCCTTCACCACGCCCACGTTGTCCGGCAAGTCCACCTTGTCGATGGGTTCGAGCAGACCGCCCCCATTCCATGACAACGTCTGCAAGCTACTTTCGATAGCGCCCTCGGTCGTCCATTGGTCGTCACGCACCACGAGCAGGTCGTTGTCGGGGTCATACTGCACGTACACGCCCGGGACGTTAATGGCCGGCCCCATTAGCAGGTCCGCCACATCCAACTCGCGTAGGTAATAGGCGCACATCGCACGCCACATCGGCGGTCCAACGGCCTCCTTGGAGCCCACGTACAACTTGCCGCCCGCGGCGTTCATCGACACAATGCCGTCATAGGCCAAACCCACCGTAGACGCCAGCGTCGTGTCCGTCAGGTCCACGAGGGCCAAGCCCTGGTAGGCCTCGCCGTTGCCGAATACACTGTCGAAATCGGTCTTCCCGCATCGCAACACCAGCATGTCGCCGAACAGGTAGACGCTGTCTTGTGGACGCCAAGGCGGGCAACACCACGGTCCGACGATCGACTTCGCGCCGGCGCTCTCTTGGCGCTCCGCCAAGACGCCCGGCATGTCCAACCACCAGTACTCACCACCCCAATACGGCGGCACCTCGATTCGCAACCGTCCGGTGACGGTGGGATTCTCCGGCGTAGAGCAATCCACCACCGCCACCAAGTAGTGCGACTCATAAGATCCGCTGTCCCAATCCGTGCCGACCAGCACCACGGATTCGCCGTATACCACCGCCTCCGTCAGGTTGCCGATCTTGACAGCCGTCTCACCCAACCCCTTGGCCGTAAGTCCCACCGTGCGCACGATAGTCTCCCCCGCCCCGTAGGCGGTTATAATCTCGACGCCCAGCACAGACGACAATTCCCTGAAATCGGCCACGTACTCGGCGAGGGTCAGCCGGTGAGTCACGGTGGGATTGGACAAGTCGGAGGCATCGATGGTGGCCAGTTGTTCCGTGGTCACGCCGTAGTAGCGGCCATCGTATTCGAATGAGCGCAGGATGCTGCCGTCGAGATCGACATAACCACGCGCCTCCAAGCCGCTGTCGGTGTAGGAGATGAACTGGAGGCGGTCGTACCCGCCGAAGTCCGAGCGCCACCCGCTGAACGGCACTACGATGACGTCGTCAAACACGCTGAACGCCTTGACGTCGTCATACGCGCTCGACCATGACCAATCCCCGCCAAACGACACCCGCTCGCCCACCAGCGCCGGGTTGTCCGGGTCGGACACGTCGAACATGCTGCACGACACGCGCCGTCCGTCCGTGTCGTCCACGCCCAGCGCAATCAGCCGGTCGCCGCGCGGTTCGATGTGGGTCGACCAGCCCGGCACTTCCAGCGGGTTCTCGCCGATACGCGGGTTGGCCGGGTCGGACAGGTCGACCACGAACAGCGGATCGACCACGAAGAAGGTGACGATGTAGGCCAACGGACCGTCGAAAC
Source organism: Nitrospiraceae bacterium (assembly GCA_011682535.1). Classification (GTDB taxonomy): domain Bacteria; phylum Hydrogenedentota; class Hydrogenedentia; order Hydrogenedentales; family SLHB01; genus JAACEL01. The sequence continues at coordinate 18,042 of JAACEL010000008.1, forward strand.
GCGTGGCGAACAACGCTTCGCCATCCGCATCTTCAAGGTACGTCTGTCCCAGTTCGACCAAGTGGTCCGGGTCGGCCAGGTCGAACGTCGTAACATAGGTGCGGCGGCCCGCGTTCCACGTCCACGTGCTCGACACGACGCGGAGCACGCCTTCGTAGGCGTCCATCTTGAACCGGTCCGCCACGCGCCCGTCGACAATGGCGCTGCCGCGCACTTCGATAGCGCCCGCCGGATCGGCGATGTCGACATAGGTGATTGTTGTCTGCTGTGTCATCCCGTGTTCCGACGACGCGACGAAGATGGCCTCGTTCGTCGCCTGAATGACATCGCCCATGCCGTCGAACGAGACCTCGTCCACCTCATGGATATCGCCGGGGTCGGCCACGTTGACGCTCGACACCCACGACGACGACGTCTGTGTCTTCATCATGCCGTCTTCGGGCCAGTACCACTGGTACTCCGCACACACCGCATAGAGCACGTCACCCACCAGGCGGCTGTCGACCAGATCGCCGTTCAGCTCGAAACTGCCCAAGATCTCGGCCGCCTCCGGGGCGCTGACGTCGACCACATACAGCTTCGAGGCGATCGAGAAGCTAATCGTGTCGCCGTCGATCTCGTATTCGCTTGCGTTCGCCACAAGGACATACGCGCGGTCACCGATGACATAGAGGTCGCGGGGGTATCCGTAAGTGGGTATCTGTTTGAGGAGGGTTTCGCTGTCGAGGTCGACCAGGGTGAGGCCCCGATACTGGTTCAGAACGTAGAGGATCCTGCCCTCGCGGCGGATCACATCCGGCTCGATCACCTCACGTGTGTCGCTCTCACCTTCGCCGTCGGCCATCGGGCCGCCGCCGAACAGGTCGTTGTGCCGGTTTCCGGACAAATCGGCGTTGATGAAGTCATAATTCCGCGGGAACCATGGGCAGCCCGCACACACGGCCACTAGCGCGACACTCAAACAAGTCTTGATAAACGTACGCATCTCAAACTCCCTCCAGCGCCTGCGTTTCGCGCGGCGACCCTGTCCCCTTCGTCTTGAAACGTCTGTGTGAGTTCGTGGAAAAAGCACCTCAAACCCTACTTAGTATACACCTGCTAAAGACCCCTATTACCCTCGTTCTTCGGGTTACCGCAGAAAAAACGTTCGTCGATCTTATGGCAGAAAGCCGTGGTGTGTTTTGTTCTAATACCCTGTGCTGCAATAGCTTACGCAGACCGAACCTTGTTTGGGTACGAGAAAATCCGCCGCCGGGACCATTTTTTTCGTAAAAGAGGCTAAAGTTCTCGCTAAAGGCGCCGATAAAACCTTCAGGTGACCAGGAAAGGGTCGCCAGAAAAGTTGAACGGCTACGATGCAGACGTCCTCGGCTTGGGTGCCACCAGCGAGGCGCCTTTCAGGGCGAGGCGGCTGCGGAACGCGTGAGGCGTTCTCATTCGTGGCCGGGTATTGCCGAGTAGTCGGGCCCGAATGGGCCGGGAAGTCTGGTACCGCGATTCCGGACTCCCCGGGCGGGTTCATGCACTCGTAGGGAAAGGCAGCGCCGTAAGGGCGCCGCCGGCGGTTTCGCGCAAGGATGCGCGAAGGTCAACCACTCACGGAGGAACGACAAATGGGACTCAGAATCAACACCAATGTGCCCGCACTAAACACCGCGCGCGTTCTGCGGCGCTCCACGGTCAGCCTCAACAAGAGCCTCGAGAGGCTGTCCAGCGGGCTTCGCATCAATCGCGCCGCGGATGATGCGGCGGGACTCGCCATCGCCGAGGGCTTTCGGGCGCAAGTGCGAGGCACGCAAGTCGCTCAACGCAATTCGCAGGACGGCATCAGTCTGGTGCAGACGGCGGAAGGCGCACTGAGCGAGACCACCAACATCTTGCAGCGTATCCGCGAACTGGCCGTCCAGGCCGCCAACGGCACGCAAAGCACCATCAACCGCGAAGCGCTCAACGCAGAAGTCCTGCAGTTGCTCGAGCAGATCGACGACATCGCGATCGACACCGAGTTCAACGGCTTGCGCGTGCTCAGTTCGGCCCAGACGCTCACCTTGCAGGCGGGCGCCATGACGAGCCAGACGCTCACCATCAACGTGAGCGGCGCCAAAACCACCGAACTGGGGATCAGCGCCGTGCGCATTTCCACCATGGCGTCGGCCGTGTCCGCTCTGAGCACCATCGACAATGCCCTCAAGAGCGTGTCCAGCCTGCGAAGCAACTTCGGCGCCTACCAGAATCGCCTCGAATTCACGATCAACACCCTGGCCATCCAGGAGGAGAATTCGGCGGCGTCCGAGAGCGCGATCCGCGACGCCAACATCGCGCAGGAGACCATCGCATTCACTCGCAACCAGATCTTGGTCAGCGCGGGCACGTCTGTGCTGGCGCAAGCCAATGTGGTGCCGCAGACGGCGCTGCAGTTGCTTCAGTAGTTTGACGAGTCCGGGTCTCCGCCGGTGAGAGGGGAGGCCTGAATGAGGAAGAAGCGCGAGCAACGGGCCAAGCCCGCCTGTCGGCACCTTGGACAGGGGGCGGAGCGCCAACCATCGAAGGAGGTGATGCCCACGGCACTGGGTGGCTCGACATCCGCGTTGTCGAGCCAGTCCCGCCCCGGATACGCACGGCGAGAGAAGCTGTGGCCGGGGTTCGTGCCGCGCACGATGATTCGAATGAACGGCGACGACAACCGAGGGTAGGGATGCCCTCGAGCCACTCACGGAGGAAAGATTATGGGATTGAGAATCAACACCAATGTGCCGGCGCTCAACACGAGCCGGGTATTGAGCCGTTCCACGAAAGCACTCAATCGCTCACTGGAACGTTTGTCCAGCGGTTTGCGGATCAACCGGGCGGCGGATGACGCCGCCGGGTTGGCCATCGCCGAGGGTTTTCGCGCGCAAGTGCGCGGCACCCAGGTGGCGCAACGCAATTCGCAAGATGGCGTGAGCCTCGTACAGACCGCCGAAGGCGCGTTGAGCGAGACCACTAACATCTTGCAGCGCATCCGCGAACTGGCCGTGCAGGCCGCCAACGGCACACAGAGCACTTCCAACCGCGAAGCACTCAACAGCGAAGTCCTGCAGTTGCTGGAGCAAATCGACGACATCGCTGTCGATACCGAATTCAACGGGATCCGGGTGCTTAGTTCGGCGCAAACGCTGACGTTGCAGGCGGGTGCGAATACGAGCCAGACGCTTACGATTAACGTCAGCGGCGCGAAGACCAGCGAGCTTGGGGTCAGCGCCGTGCGGGTGTCCACCATGGCCTCAGCCATCTCTGCGCTGAGCACCATCGACACTGCGCTCAAGAGCGTCAACTCGTTGCGCAGCTCGTTGGGCGCCTACCAGAATCGCTTGGAATTCACCATCAACACCCTCGCGATTCAGGAAGAGAACTCCGCCGCTTCGGAAAGCGCCATTCGCGACGCCAACATCGCGACGGAAACCATCGCATTCACGCGGAACCAGATTCTCGTAAGCGCAGGCACTTCTGTGCTGGCCCAGGCGAATGTCGTGCCGCAAACGGCGCTGCAGTTGCTCGGCTAGAACCAGGTCCGTCGATTTCCGGCGGCAAGTGCGCGCTGGACTCTGAGGAGTCCACTGTAAGCGCGTGCCGCCGGAATGCGAGTGCTTAGGCTGCTGCTCCGGACTCCCATTGCCGGGAGTCCGGAGCACGTAACCGTGTCAACGAAAGGAGGCGATGCGCAGGCGGCCGCCCCAATGGGATTTGGGCCGCACGAAGCAGAAGCAAGCGACATGTCAATGCGGGGTAGGGATGCCCCGTAGGACACTCAAGGAGGTAAGATCTATGGGACTTCGGATCAACACCAACGTCCCGGCGCTAAACACAGCCCGGGTATTGGGCCGTTCCACGAAGGCGCTTAACCGTTCCCTAGAACGGCTCTCCAGTGGTTTGCGTATCAACCGTGCGGCGGATGACGCGGCAGGTCTCGCAATCGCTGAAGGCTTCCGATCCCAAGTGCGCGGTACGCAAGTTGCCCAACGCAACGCGCAGGATGGTGTCAGTCTCGTGCAAACCGCTGAAGGCGCGCTGAGCGAAACGACCAACATCCTGCAACGCGTCCGCGAACTCGCCGTACAAGCGGCCAATGGAACCCAGAGCACGAACAACCGCGAGGCCCTCAATCAAGAGGTCCTTCAGTTGCTCGAGCAGATCGACGACATCGCCACCGACACCGAGTTCAACGGCATTCGTGTGCTGAGTTCTTCCCAGACACTGACTTTGCAGGCTGGGGCGAATACAAGCCAGACGCTGACGATCAACGTGACCGGAGCGAAGACGAGCGAACTGGGCGTCAGTGCCGTGCGCGTGTCGAACATGGCCAGCGCCGTATCGGCACTGAGCACCATCGACACCGCGCTCAAGAGCGTGACCACCTTACGGAGCACGTTCGGCGCATATCAGAACCGTCTTGAATTCACCATCAACACCTTGGCGATTCAAGAGGAAAACTCTGCGGCGTCTGAAAGTGCGATTCGCGACGCCAACATCGCGACGGAAACCATCGCCTTTACCAGGAACCAGATTCTGGTGGCGGCGGGAACGTCCGTGTTGGCGCAGGCGAATCTGGTCCCGCAGACGGCTCTGACACTGTTGGGTTAACGGCAATTCGGTACGCCTCGTCATAGACGAGGTCACGGGCATCGAATCGGGCTCACGTGTGAGTTCGAGCGGTCAACGTGGAGCGGATTGCTTAAGAAGAAATCGCTTGAGCGATTTCTTCACGGAAGCTTCAAGCTCGGCGCCCTCCGGGACGCCAAAGGGAGACGGGTAGGGATACCCGTCAACCCAAAGACAAGGAGGTAAAGCCTATGGGTTTAAGGATTAACACGAATGTACCGGCGTTGAATACAAGCCGTATTCTCAGCCGTTCCACGAAAGCGCTCAATCGCTCTCTGGAACGTCTCTCCAGCGGCCTGCGTATCAACCGTGCCGCGGACGACGCGGCCGGGCTGGCGATCGCCGAAGGGTTCCGCTCGCAAGTGCGTGGCACCCAAGTGGCGCAACGCAACGCACAGGATGGAGTCAGCCTCGTACAAACCGCCGAAGGCGCGCTGAGCGAGACCACCAACATCCTGCAACGGGTACGCGAACTGGCGGTGCAGGCCGCCAACGGCACCCAAAGCACGACCAACCGGCAAGCCCTCAACGCTGAGGTGACCCAGTTGCTCGCGCAGATTGACGACATCGCGATTGACACCGAGTTCAACGGAATTCGCGTGTTGAGTTCCGCGCAAACCCTCACGCTACAGACCGGCGCCAACACGAGCCAGACGCTGACGATCAATGTCAGCGGCGCGAAGACGACCGAACTGGGCGTCAGCGCGGTGCGCGTGTCCAATATGGCGTCGGCCGTGGCCGCTCTGAGCACGATCGACACTGCGCTCAAGAGCGTCAACACCCTGCGCAGTACACTCGGCGCTTACCAGAATCGCCTCGAATTCACCATCAACACCTTGGCGATTCAGGAGGAGAACTCCGCCGCGGCGGAGAGTGCGATCCGCGATGCCAACATCGCCTCCGAGACAATCACGTTCACGCGCAACCAGATCCTGGTCAGCGCCGGTACATCGGTTCTAGCCCAGGCGAACGTGGTTCCTCAAACCGCTCTGCAGTTGCTGGGCTAAGCACGGCGACGAGACCTTAAGGGAGAAGAATTATGGGCGTAGGCAGTGTGAACGGCCCTGGATTTAGTCCCATGGCCGGCCCGGCTGCACGGGCTCCATCTCCAGAAGCGCGTCCGGTTGAAAAGCCGGCGCGCGCGAGTCCCGAACCTGTGGAAGAACCCGTGCAGCAACCGGCTGATGCCCCGCGCATACAGGCGGGGCCGCAGCGGACCGGCACACGGGTGCGCATCGATAACGCCAGCAAACAGATCGTTGCGCAGATCGTGGACGAGAACAACGAGATCATCAAGCAGATTCCTCCCGAGGAACTGCTCAAGATTGCAGCCAAGTTCCGAGACCTGCAAGGCAAGCTGTTCGACATCAAGGTCTAATCCGGAAACCGGGCACGAATCTGGCAACGCCCCGGCGGCCACGCGCCGCCGGGGCGTTGCGATGTTCACCGCCTTGAATCGTTCCCGCTGCCCCACTAACATGAGGCCCTCAGTCGACGCCACCGGAGACCGGCCCCGTGCGGATCAGCGCCACCCTCATCGTCAGAAACGAAGAACGTTGCCTGGCCCGTTGCCTTGAGTCACTGCGCGGCGTGGTCGATGAGATCGTCATCGTCGACACCGGCTCCGGCGACGCCACAGTCTCCATCGCCAAAGCCTTTACCGATCAAGTCCATGTTTTCACCTGGATTGACGATTTCGCCGCCGCGCGCAACTACGCCCTCGACCAGACCCACGGCAACTATGTGCTGGCCATCGACGCCGACGAGTCGATCGTCAACACGGCCGCGGCGCGTGGTCTACTCGAAGCCTTCGCCGCGCGGCACGGCGAATCCGTCGTTGGCGCTATCCGCCTGACCAGCACCATGGGCTCCGGCGGGGCCGCACAACAGGCCGTGTCCATGCTCCCCCGCTTCTTCAAGCGCGGGGCTTTCCGCTACGCGGGCGCCATCCACGAGCAACTCGTCGCCGTAGACGGCGAGAAGACGGTCGCCGAAACCGGGCTCCTCTTCGACCACACCGGCTACGCGCAGGCGCCCAGCGACCCCGGCCACAAGTCGCGCCGCAACATTCCCATCCTGCGCGCCGAGCTTGCCCGGCGCCCGGACGACGAGTATTTTCAGTACCAACTCGGCAAAGCCCACTACGCGCTCGAAGAATACGCTGACGCCGCCGCCGCCTTTGCCGGCGCGCTCGCCTGCATCCGCTATGCGCCTGACGGCACCCCCACCGGGCGGCTCGGCTCTCTCACCCAAGACGTCTATGTCGATCTCGTCGTATCGCTCGCGTACGCCTGGGCCAACACGAATGACTTCCGCCGTGCGCTCGACCATCTCGCCGCACACAAAGACCGCGCCGCCCTGCGGTGCTGCCCCGACTTCCACTACGTCCTGGGTTACGTCCACCTCATGCTCGGGGCCGTGCGCGAATCCCGGGCGGCGTTCGAGACGGCTCTCCGGGCCGGCGGCAAGGACGAGCACGTCATCGGGACGGGGAGCTTCATGGCTTTGTATCAACTCGGCCTGTTGTGCGAGGCCGAGCGGGATCTCGACGGCGCGGCGCAACGCTACCTGGAGTCTCTCGTAGCCAATCCCCGGTATCATCCTGCCATCGCGCGCAGCATCGACTGCGCCGTCGAGAACCGGCGTCCCCTTCCCCGCGGCCTGTGGGACGCCTGCGATCGTGACAGCTTCGCCGAGGCTTATGCCGGGAAATTACGGGCCGCTTTGGGACGCAGCGACCACGTCTGCGCCGCTCTGCTGCTCGAATCCGCCCGGCTGCTCTCCCCCGATTTGTACGCCCACCTGCTTACCGCGCGGTGAAACGTGCGGACGCCGACACGCGCCGGCCCACGTAGATTACGGCGAACGTGCCGCCCAGCAACAGGGCGGCGCCGGCCCACTGCACAAGCGCCAGCCGCTCGTCGGGCCAGAACCACTGGGCCACGAGATACGTCAACAAAGGATTGAGCAGCACCACGCTGCTTGAGAACGCCGACCCGAGGTACTTCTGTCCAAAATGGAAGCATGGGTGGGCCATGCCGATCGGCAGCAGGCCCGACACAAGCGCGAGGGTGGCCATGCGCGGGCCCGCCGAAACGAGCGTCGAGGGTGTCCCGGCGACAAAGGTCAGCACACCGAATCCAATCGTCGTGTAGATGGCCAACACGGTGAACATGGGCACGGGGTGTACGTTCCTGACCAGATGCTTGCCCCAGACCATGTAGACGGCCCACAGTACCGCCACGATCAACACGGCCACCATCGGAAAATCGAGCGCCAGCGCCATTGATTCCGCGCCGCCGCCGATGACGATCCCCACGCCGGCCAAACTAGCCAAGGTGCCCAGCAGATACACCGGGCTCTTGATCACGGCGCGCTCCTCATGGAACAGGACAAAGCTGAACACGATGACGAGTACCACGCTCAGCTTACTGACGATCTGCGCCACCGTGGCCCCCGCGCCACTGCAGCCGATCGTCCACAGGGTTTGCTGGAACACATTGAGCAGTGCGATCCCCACCATGCCGCGCCAGTTGGCGGCGGCAGCGCGCAAGTCGTCGCGATAGACCAGTAGGCTGATGGCTAACAGCGGGATCCCCGCCCCTGTGTAGCGCAAGAAGTTCATCGTGTACGGGTCATACGTCGTGCTGAGCCCCCGGATGAACACAGGGGCGAGAGCCCAACCCAGCGTCGCCATGGCCAAGGCCACGCCCGCCGATACTCTGTGTGAATGTGGCATACGATGAAAAACGCGTGGCGCGAAACCGAAGTCCACGCTACGCGTATACCCTTACAGCCGCGACCCGGCCGCTATACTTTCGTAGTCCATTCCGCGATCGCGTCGCCGATCTTGGTCGTGGACATACCCGATTCCTTGATTTGCTTGACCGACAGGCCCGGCAGTACGCGCGACTCGAGGAAAGCCACCAGCGCCTTCTCCACGCAGCCAGCCGCCTCCTCCTCGCCCAAGTGCTCCAGGAGCATCTGGCCGGCCGAGATGCACGCGATGGGATTGATCACGTTCTGGCCGGTGTACTTGGGCGCGCTGCCGCCGATCGGCTCGAACATCGACACGCCGTCGGGGTTGATGTTGCCGCCCGCCGCCACGCCCATACCACCCTGAACCATGGCGCCCAGGTCGGTGATGATGTCGCCGAACATGTTGCCCGTCACGATGACGTCGAACCACTCGGGATTCTTCACCATCCACATCGTCGTGGCATCCACGTGCGCATAGTCGCACTTGATGTCCGGATACTCTTTCTCGCCCATTTCCAGGAACGCGCGCTCCCACAAGTCGTAAACGTACGTCAGCACGTTGGTCTTGCCGCACAGCGTCAAGGTCTTCGTCTTGTTGCGCTTGCGCGTCGTCTCGAACGCGTACCGCAGGCAGCGGTCCACCTCCTGCCGCGTGTACACCATCTGCTGGACGGCGACTTCGTGCGGGGTGCCCTTACGCGCCACGCCACCGAGACCCGTGTACAGACCGCCGCAATTCTCGCGCACGACGACAAAGTCGATATCTTCCGGACCCTTGTCTTTGACCGGCGTTTCGATGGTCGGATACAGTTTCACGGGTCGCAGGTTGATGTACTGGTCCAACTCGAAGCGCACGCGCAGCAGAATGCCCTTTTCCAGGATGCCCGGTTTCACGTCCGGGTGGCCGATCGCGCCCAGGTAGATCGCGTCTTGACCCTTCAGCTCCTCGATACCGGATTCCGGCAGCACTTCTCCCGTTGCCAGAAAACGGTCGCCGCCCCAATCGTAATCGGTCGTCTCAAACGCAACCCCGTACCGGCTTGCAGCCGCTTCGAGAACCTTCAAGCCCTCGCGAAGGACTTCCGGCCCCGTTCCGTCGCCCGGCATCAGCGCGATCTTATACTTCGCCATACCAGCACATCTCCTCTCTCAACCATGGGTTTCTACTCAACGTCGCAAAGCGAATCCGCAATCATATCACCTTAACGGAGTTGGTTCCAGTTGCAGGCGCTCCCGTCAGGCTAGAGCGCTTCACGATTGAGATGTCGTCTATCTGCGACAGTGAGGACAAGGCTGCCCGATGAATCGGTTCTAATGAAATCGGAACCCATGTTGTCGATTGTGCGGTGTCTTTGCCTTTGGAAACGGGCCCCGGACTGTTCGAGACCGTCTACGAAGTGGTTCTAGCTCATGACCTTACAGACGCGCGGGCGTCGGGTGGAACGGCAAATTCCGATACCCATGGCACTGCGCGGCGTGAAGTTCGGCGAGGCCTTAATGAGGTTCATCCGGAAAGCGTACTTCAGTTTTCTTGGAGGCTTGCTTCCGAATCTCTTCTTGACGGGATAACAGGATAAACAGGATTGAGTCGTGA
>JAACEL010000144.1 GCA_011682535.1 Nitrospiraceae bacterium
GGTTTTCACCCACCTGGTGATGGCGTGGCTGAGCGTATCTCGCGCGTAACCAAGCTCTTCGGGCGCGCCACAATACGCTACCCGGCGTTCGGGGAAGGATCCGGCGCTCCAAATTGGTCTGGTTGGATGAGTCCGCCTATTTCGACAAGAATATCTCCTGTGAGATCCCCAGTTTCCACGGACGGTTGAAGGGCGTGAACATTTCACTTCTGGGATGATTCGGACGCCCCGCGCCGGTCGGGGGTGCGCCGAACGGCGGATAGGCTCGAAGGGCTACAGCCTGTCGCCTCTACGGGGCGAGAGTGATCGCTACGTGGCCTGCGAAGTACAACTTCGCGGGCAATTGCGTTCCCAAGTGAAACTTGGGAATGAGGTTGGTGGGAGGGCTCTGCTTGGAACTGGGGAAAAGCTTGATTTTCATCACGGTATCTTGGGGGCTGCAAACGCACCGCCGAGGAGGGCTGGATAGGCTCTGGACTCAGCGCGGATACGGTTCCCTGAGAACCGGACGCCAAACTGGGGAGGAGTCAAGAATGTCTCAAGAAGAAGGGCACAAATCCATTCTTTTGTTGTATAATTACTACGAAGGAACGGCAACTCCCGCCGATTACGCACGCAACTCACGAAAAACTGGGACTCGCCAAGAGGAGCAGGATCGCAGGAATGGCGAGTCAAGGCCCATCCGGCAAGGCGAGAAGCCGAAGGCAAACGGGCACGGGAAGGCCCGCCGTGGCGCGGACTTTTCGTGGTATATTGACGAGCGAGGATATGGTAACGAGCGCAATAGCAGGAATGACAATGGCAAAGACGCGCATTCTTGTGGTTGAGGACGAAGACAACATCCGGTCCGCTCTCCATCAATGGTTCACGTTGCGCGGCTTTGACGCCGATCAGGCGCAGGATGGCCTGGAAGCGATCGAGAAATGCAAGGAAAACCAGTATGGCGTGATCACCATGGACCTCGAGATGCCGCGGATGACGGGCATCGAGGCCATCCCCATCATCCATGAGATGCTTCCCGATGCCATCATCGTGGTTCTGACCGGGTACGTGCAGGGCACGCGCGACGTCTCACTGACCGGCGTTTCCGAAGTCCTGACTAAGCCCACCCCGCTCAGAGAAATCGAGAAAGTCATACGCCGGCTCACCGGCGAGACTGCCCACTGACACGGGGTGCAACCAAGTGAAGAAATCGCTCGAAACGGCCTAACCACGCCCACGGGACGGGGCATTCCGGGTGCCGTCAATCAAGGAAGACACTCAACAGCCTGCGGCTGGCTGAGTCCAGGGCCTCCGGGTTGTCAATGTAGAACAGGTCGCCCGCCACCTCGCGCACGAGCAGTCCATGATCGCCCACCCGGCGAGGCCATTCGTCGCGGCGGGTCTGGAACGTGCGCGCCCCCTGCTTCGTCTGCACTTTCCACTGGCGGATCTCGAACTCCTCGTCGAGCGCGTCGACCCGGGTGATCTCGAGCACGAAAGCGGCTTCGGCCAACGCCCGCTCCACCATCGTGCGGGACTCGTCGTCGAGTTCGTCGAGTTGTGTGACCAGCGCCACTTCGTCATCGTCATCATCACGCAGGGAGATGTGGCGCCCCGCGTCCGTCCAAGGGAAACAGCGAGTGACGCGCACGACGGCGGAGTGTCCGTCCCAGCGGGCGCGGAACTGCCCGTCCGCGTCGCGCCCAACCTGGATGCGTGCGGGGTCGACAGGAAGGTCGGCAGGCATGTATCCCTTGTCGGGCTTCGTCTCAGTCATTCTCTTGTCCTCCCAACCGCGTGCTCAGGCGGCATACATCTCATGCAATTGCTGCTGCATCTTCACCAGCCTGGTATAGGTGCCGTCCTCTTGCGCAAGCAACTCGACATGCGTTCCCTGCTCGGTGATGCGTCCGTCTTCGATGACGAACAGGCGGTTCGCGCGGCGCAAGGTCGACAGACGGTGGGCAATCGCGAACACGGTGCGGCCCTCGATCAGGCGCTCGAGCGCCTCCTGAATCTTGTGCTCTGTTTCCGTGTCCACGCTGCTGGTGGCTTCGTCGAGGATCAACACCCTCGGGTTGCTCAGGATGGCGCGCGCGATCGAGACGCGTTGGCGTTCGCCGCCAGAGAGCGTCTGCCCGCGCTCGCCGACCATCGTGTCGTAGCTCTGGGGCATCTTGCAGATGAAGTCGTGGGCGTTGGCCGCGCGCGCCGCGCCGATCACCCGCCCGAGGTCCGCCTCGGGCATGCCGTAGCGGATGTTGTCCAGCACGCTGCCGTGGAACAGGTGCGGATCCTGGAGCACGATGCCCAACTGCTGGCGATAGTGGCCGAGGTCGAGGTCGCGCAGGTCGACACCGTCGATTAGGATGCGGCCGCTACTCACCTCGTAAAAGCGCGCAATCAAGTTAGTGATGGTGGACTTGCCCGAGCCCGACGGACCCACGAGGCCGACCATTTCGCCCGGGCGCACGTCCAGCGAGACGTTGCGCAGTACCTGCCGCACGCCGTCGTAGGCGAAAGAGACGTTTTCGAACGCGACATGGCCGACGACGGGATCGAGGCGCACGGATTCGTCTTTGTTGGTTATCTCCGGCTCGGTGTCCAACACCTCGAAGATGCGATGGGCCGAACTCGTCGCGCGGTTGATCATGAACGTCATTCGGCCCAGCGTTTCCACGGGCTGGATGTACATGCCCATATAGAGTATGAACGACACGAAGGTGCCGACGCTGAGCTGCGGGCCAAAGGTCTCGTAGCCCAACACGCGCGGCACGGCAAGCGCCCACACCGTCCAGATCATGAGGTGTACGCCCGTCCACAGCAGAGGCCAGAATGTCGTCCAGGTCGTGTGGATCGTGTTGAATGTGTTGGTCACGACCGTGTTCTGGTCGTCGAAGCGGTGCTTCTCGCGCGTTTCCTGGTTAAACGCTTTGACTACACGCACTCCGGGGATCGTGTCGGACAACACGGCCGTCAAACGCGACCAGTTGCGCCAGCACTTCAGGAACACGCGGTGCATAAAGCGCCCATAGCGGAACATGGCCCAGAACAGCAACGGCATCGGCACGATCATGACGATGCCCAGCCGCCAGTCCAACGCCAGCAACACGCTACCGAGACCGAGGATCATCGCCACGGACAGCACGCAGTCCACCGCGCCGAAGGCCAGGAAATCCCACAGGCGGTCGGTGTCGGAACTCACCCTGGAAATCAGGCTGCCCGTCTGTCGGCTCGTGTAGAAGTTCAGGCTCAACTCTTGCAGGTGCTCGTATAGGTCGCGGCGCAAGTCGCGCGCGATGTATTCGCCGAGGATCGACATCGTTCGCATACGCACCCAGACCACAAACTGGCGCACCACGAACAGGCCGCCGATTCCGGCGACCAGGAACGCGGCGGCCCGCGCGACGTCATCCGCGGCCAGACGCCCTTCCCGCACGGGGCCGATGACGTCGTCGAGCAGATAGCCGGTCAGGTACGGCGGAAACAGGTTGATCGCCGTAAATATCACGGCGCCAATTACACCGAGGCTCACGCGCACTTTGTAGGGCCCCATGTACGATAGCAAGCGCCAGACAACCGCCATGCGGTTCGCAGCGACGGAGGCCTGTGCCTCTTTGATGGCGTGGGACACGGACTCCTCGTAGGTCTCGTCGGGATGTTCGACTTCGATGTCGTGTCCCAGGACCTGCTGCTCCAGCACGAACTTGAGGTTCTCCATGGCGCGGCGCTGACGGTGGGTGTATCGAACCGTAGCCAAGGCCGGCTCCCCGGGTTCGCCCAGCAGCACCATCTGTGTGCAGCTCAGTCCCGGAATCTCGCGCACCTCGCGCACGCGCGTGCGCTCGAAACTGGCGATCGGGGCATTTTCGGGATCGCGGCCACCATCTGCCACCGCCACATGCTCGGGACCCAGCGCCACCCAGGTGCACGTCAGCCGCAGCGAGACGTCGAGGTCGGCCACGGCATACAACTGCACGGGCAGTCCGCCCCAGAGCGCCTCGATACGCTGGCGCAGGATCTGCGGCATCCGCGTTGGCTGGTCGGTGTAACGAGTAATGAATGTGCTGCTGCCGGTCACTGTTCCCGCCATGGCTCTCAAGCTCCCTGGCTTGGCTCGCTTCCCCGTTCTGAAACAAACGGGCCCACCTGTATGTGTTCCCATCCCGCCCAAAAATGAACAGGCCCAAAGGCGATTGCTCGCTCTTGGGCCTGGAATCAACCAATACCGGACTCATCTACATGAAACCAGCCCCCGGAATAGCAGCGAGCGAAGCGCCCCGTGCGGGAATCGCCTCACGATATGTGTGGTTGAACACTGCCATTCTGCTGATCTCCTTTGTTACCAATCAACGAACTATACGACGCCCGGCCGAGAATGTCAACAGGTTTCGTCTTTCCGCACAGACACGTCCAGCGCGGCGAGGCTCTCCTGCGCCGCAGCCAGGCCTGGGGCCAAGCGGACCGCACGCTCGAAGGAGGTTTTGGCCTCGGGCCTGCGCCCGAGCGTCAGCAAGACCACGCCAAGGTCGTTGTGGATCAATGGATCTTCGGGATCGAGCCGTAGCGCGTCAACGAGGATGGCCAGCGCCCGGTTGGATTCGCCCTGGCCATACTCGCGCTCCCCCTCGCGGCGAAGCTGATGCGCCTGAAGCCGATCCTGGAGTTCCTGCAGCAGGGGCGCCTGATCCACCGCGGACGCCAGGAGCCCCTCGGCCCTATTGGCATCCTCGAGCCGGTCCAGCGTGCGCGCCAGGAACAGGTATGCCTGAATCGTGCCGGGACTGGCCTCGACCACCGCCTCCAGACGCCGCCGCGCCTCTTCCAAACGCCCTTGGCGGCAGGCCACGGCCCCCAGTGCGGTGATCACATGGGGAGGCGCAACCCCCTCCTGCTCCAACCCCTCCAGCAGTTCACGCACTTCGTCGAAACTGCCGCGGTTGAGCAACAAGTTGGCAAGCGCCGAGGCCGCGTTGAGGTGCAGCGGGTCCAAAGCCAAGGCCTTGCGGCACGCTTCCTCCGCCACCGCCGTGTCGCCCGCGCCAAGCGACAGCTCGGCCAGTTCGTACCAGGCTTTCGGGTCCGACGGCCGCGCTTCCACCTTCTCTCGGGCAATCGCCATATAGAGCTTCGCCTTGGCGCGCGCCTTCGCGGGCTTCGGGTCGTAGCCGTAGTGGTGGATGAGCACGGCTTCGTGCCGGATGACGCCATTGCGCTCTTGGACACTCCTGGTGATGTTCTCGTGGACCGGCTCGCAGTATTCAAACCCGCGCCCGTTGCGGAACAGGCGCAGGAGCGGCACACCGACGTAGCCGGCATATTCCCGCGCCGCCGGCGTAGCATCCCCGACCGGCACCCAGCGCCAAGCGCGCATGTCGTTCGAGTAATTGGCCAACGTCACCTCGATGGCATCGGCTCCGCCGCCGTCCGCGTCGACCAGCGCGCGAATGCGACCCGCCCCCTCGGGGTCAAGGGCCTCGTCCGCATCGAGATGCAGGATCCAGTCCCCCGTAACCGCCGCGATCGAGCGGTTGCGTGCTTCGGCGAAGTCATCGTTCCATGGGATTTGCAGGACTCTGGCGCCATAGGAGCGCGCGATCGCCATGGTGTCGTCCGAGGAACCCGTGTCGCAGACGACGATCTCGTCCGCGACCCCCCGCACACTGTCCAGGCAATGCCCCAGACAGCCAGCTTCGTTCTTGACTATCATGGCGATACTCAACGTAGGCATTACCCGCCCACCTCCACTCTCCGCATTTCTCAGCGTCCTAGCGTCTCTGCGATGAGTCCCCAACGCAGAGGCGAGACCGCAACGCATACCTGAAACGTGTGGTATAGTATAGACGTTTCTGTTCGCCTTTTGGCTGTCACGAGAAAAGGGGAGCGATACGCCATGAGCAACGAAGCCGACAAACGGGAGTTCACGCGCTCAGCCGTTGGCGTGCCGGTGGAAGTTACGTCAGCCTCGGGCGACGTAATCGAGGCCACGGGAAGCGACATCGGGATGAACGGCCTGCACGTCTGTTGTCCCAAGCCGTTGGCGGTCGGGACTGAATGCACGACCACGCTTGTGTTGCAGGAGGGTGAGGCACAGATGCGCGTGAAGGCCGAAGGCAAGGTGGTCCGCGCGGACGATTCCGGTATGGGCATCAAGTTCACAGGACTCGACGTCGACAGCGTGGAAGACCTGCACAATCTGCTCCTGTACAACTCCCCCGACGCCGACAGGACGGAACTCGAATTCGAACAGCATGTCGGCCTCAAGAAGCGCCCCACGTGACACGCGCACCGACGCGAAACGCGTTTGCCGTGCAGTGATTCGCCCGGGGGCACGCCCCGTTCCCGCCAACTGCCTCGGAAAGGCCCCATCAGTGTCCATGAACTCGATAGAACGTACGTTGACCGCGCTGGACTTCCAACAACCGGATCGCGTCCCCATAGACGTGTGGCTGTCGAATGGGTTCAAGAAGCGCGCCGGTCTCGCTGAAGCTGAAGCGATGGCGGCGTTCCTCGACGCCCACGACGTGGACCTGCGTTACATCGAGGGACCGCGGTACGCCGGCCCGCCGCTGA
The DNA here is from genome assembly GCA_011682535.1 of Nitrospiraceae bacterium. Lineage (GTDB taxonomy): Bacteria > Hydrogenedentota > Hydrogenedentia > Hydrogenedentales > SLHB01 > JAACEL01. Next base: position 6,556 of record JAACEL010000144.1, read on the forward strand.
GGGACGAGCCCGACGGCAGCAGCGAGGACATCTGGGGGGTCGGCCGCCGGGCCATCGTGGCGTCCGTGCAGGGCGGCGAGGAACAGTACCGGGAGGTCGCGGCGTCCCCTCTGGCCAGCGCCGAGTCGCCTGAAGATGTCGATAACTACGGCCATTGGCCATCGCCGGACTGGTTCGACTATAGCGGCATCGAGGCGCAGTGCGAGGCGGCGCGGCGCGGCGGCCGTGTGGTGGTGTTCGTGGGCGATCGCATGAACCGCGTGGCTCAGCTCAAACCAGCGATGTACATCCGTGGTATGGAGCAGATCCTGATGGACATGGGCTTGAACCCCGAGGTGGCCCACGCCATATTCGCCCGGATCCGGGCGTTCTATCTGGCCTACGCCGAACGTATCTTCGAGGCGGCCAACGGCAAGCTCGACATCCTGTTGATGGGCGACGACTTCGGCACGCAACGCGGCCCCATGATCGCGCCCGCTATGTGGTCGGAGTTTCTCGGCCAAGGTTTCAAGGACTATGCCACGCTCGCCCACGCCTATGGACTGCGCGTCATGCACCACACGTGCGGGGCCGTGAGACCCCTTATCCCGCTCATGCTGCAACGCGGCCTCGACATTTTGCAGTCGGTTCAACCCGAAGCCGCCGACATGGACCCGGCACAGCTTAAGGCAGACTTCGGCAAACGCCTCGCCTTCCACGGCGGCATGTCGATCCAGCAGACACTCCCGTTCGGCTCACCCGAAGAGGTCCGGGCGGAGGTGCGCGACCGGGTCGAAGCGCTGGCGCCGGGCGGCGGCTATATCCTCTGCACCGCCCACAACGTCCAAGCCGACACCAGCGTCGAGAACGTCGAAGCCCTTTTGTCCGCCTACGCGGAGTACGGACGTTACGCGTAGACGGGGACGACTCCGGCTCGTAGTGAGCGTGGTTCTTGTGGGAGAGGCCTGATGGCATCGTTAACGCCAAAGATGACGAAGTGGACGCTGGACGTGACCTCGCGGCTCATGCAGGCCAATGTCCGGCTGCACGACGCCGGTGTCATCGAGGACGACATGGCCGCCCTCTTCGTCGTCAACGACTTCACCCGGCTCGAAACACTTCTGTTGCCCTATGAGCTGCATCGGGAGCGCCAGAAGGTGGCCTGCGCGGTGGCAGCCGACGAGTTGTTCGAGGGAGCCCTGGGCACCTTCCTGCGTTCGCTGGGCATGGTGTCGACGAAAGACCCCAACCGCGACGCGCAGGTGGTGCGCACGCTGCTGTCGGGCGACCCGCCGTGGGTGGTTTTCCCGGCGGGGCCGGCCCTGGAACATGCGGCCGCCCATGGGGTGGGCGCTCAGGGGCGTCTGCGCCGGTGGTTGGGCCGCCATATTTGGGGTTCGCGTCATGACGGCGGTGGGGCGGCGCTGGCCCTGCGCGCCGAATTCTGCCGACGCAAACTAGAGTGCCTGCGCGATCGCCCCGATGGGAATGGCCTGGAGCACGCGCTGGCTCAGTTCGGCATGGACTCGCTTGATTCGACGCTCGAGCGGCGCACGGTTGTCGTGCCGGTGAGCGTTACGTACTTCCCGATTCGTTCCGACGAGAGTGGGCTGCTGCAGGTGGCGGAAAAACTATCCGAGACCGACCTCAGCGAGAATGCTATCGAAGCCATCTCGGTGGACGGCACGGTGCTCTCGAAGCAAACGGATATCGACATCACCCTGGGCACACCCATCGACGTGTGGGATTACCTGGACGCTCCGGACTATGCGGGCCTGATGGCCTGCGGACTAGAAGACGCAGACCTGATCCAGCAGGATCCCCGTTCGCTCTTCAATGAGGCGGCCCGGCGCCTTCTGGCCGCTTGTGCCGACAGCATCCGCGCCAATACCACGGTGAACGCCGACCACGTGCTTGCAGCCGTATTGCGCCGCATGGGGCGGGGCGCGTTCACTATGCGGGAATTCCGCCAGCGCGCCGCGCTGTGTGCCCGGGAAATGCTCGATCGGCGCCAGGGCCATTGTCATCCCCACCTCGAACCGGTCTGCCGGGACTTGGCTCACGGCGAAAACTGCCGCACGCTGGACGATTTCCTGGATCTGTGTCTGCGAGAAAACGCTCTGGAAGAGCGCTCGGGCGTCTATCGTGTTCGCCGCCCGGCCCGCTCCGAGCGGGGACGCAGGCCTGCTCAGTTGGCTTGGGTGATTGCGGAGAAGGCCGAGCGGATTCCGGCGTTGGCCGAAGCCGCCCGCCGCGCGGCCCGCACGCCGGGTTTCCTCGTCAGGACGCGGGTCCGCTCCGCGCTGGTTGATGAAGATCTGAGGCAGTTCGAACAAGACTATGAGGCCAACTATGAGGAAGGCCTGACGAAGGAACAGGGCGTCGGCCGCCCCTTCCTCCTGCGGCCCGTTCGCCCGAAGGGTGGAGTCGTGCTAATCCACGGATACATGGCCGCGCCGTTGGAGATGCGCGCCATGGGCGACTATCTGCTGCGGCATGGCTACGCGGTCTACGGCGTTCGCCTGAAGGGGCATGGCACGTCACCGGCAGACCTTGCGCGAACTCCGTGGCACGACTGGTACGAGTCGGTCAATCGCGGATTCGCCATCATGCAAACCATCACGGATCACGTGGTCATTGGCGGATTCTCGATGGGTGGCGGTTTGGCACTGTTGGCCGCGGGGCGGAAGGGCGCGAACATTCACGGCGTGTTCGCGATCGACGCCCCGCTCCATCTGCGTAACCCCGCGGCGCGCCTGGCCCCCTCCGTCGTCAGGGTCAACGCCTTTCTCAAGCGGGTACATTGGCCGCGGCCGCAGTGGGAATACCTGGGCAACGACCCGGAGAACAAACATATCAACTACACGAGCAACCCGGTCACCGGGGTCGCGGAGTTGGGCCGGGTCATGTCGGCGGCCGCCGAGGTCATGTCTGCGATCACCGTGCCCAGCCTCATCGTGCAAGGCTCGGCCGATCCCCTGGTGCATCCGGACAGCGGACAGACCCTGTTCGACAAGGTGGGAACCCCCTACAAGGAACTCCACATCCTCTGCCGAGACCGCCACGGCATCATCAACGGTCCGGGCTCCAGGGAAGTCTTCTTCCGCGTCACGCAGTTCTTGCGCTGGACCCGGCGGTTCCACAACGAGGTGCGGCAAGGCGGGGACTGATTCTCCGGCTCAGATCGCGGCGGGCGGCGCGGGCAGCATGGTGGCCAGATAGAACACGTAGGCCATGCCGAACGCGGTCAGGCCGAACAGGCGGTACCACGGGTTCTTCCAACCCACCACCCACTCGGACAGGATAATGTGCAGCGTGGGAATCACGAGCCCGACGCCGCCGTCGACGAACAAGACAACCCCCAGGGTCTTAACGAGCAGCGGACTCGCGGTGCCGTCGGCGCTCATGAACATCCCCGTGCCGAGGATCATCGCCACGGCCCCGAGGATGCGCACGGGTCCGGTCGAAGTGAATGCCGCCACCGTAGCCCGAAGCCACCCGGGCGCCAACAAGCCCGCGAGGCCCATCAGAACGTTCACCGCAACGCAGGCCCACATCGCCGGCGTGTAGATCCAAGTCAGAAAGCTGGCAGTCTCCGCTAACACGCGTTCCCTCCTTTTTCACACCTCATTCTAGTCAAACCCCAACGGCACAGGCAACTCTACAGCCCGAACGCGGATCGGCGTTGGAAAAAAACGGCGCGCAATGGTGAGCGATGCGGGCTAGAACGCGGATGACGCGAAGCAGGCGGCCGGACGCCGATCCGCGCCTCTGATCTGAGCGAGACGTGTCTGTCCCTGGCGTTTGGCGATCGTGCACTGCTTCGGCTTCCACTCTTGATGTGCCGTTGTTCGCGAGATCGCCTGTTCTGGGACTTGGATCCCCCCCAAATCGGCGGGTAAGAGCAAGCCGTGACGCCAATTGGAGACGTCGGACACGCCAAACGCGCCCACTGGCCGCTCTATTGCGGAATGCGGA
>JAACEL010000532.1 GCA_011682535.1 Nitrospiraceae bacterium
AAGGGCAACCTGTAGTAGAGTTGTAGTCGACTAAACAACAGCTCAGAACCTGCAGGAAGCCCAGATGAATATTTTAGCACTTTTACAAGAAACAAACCCAACAACGCGCTGCACTTGGCGACGCCTTCGCCGATCTGCATCGTCATGCGCCGCGATTCATCGGACAGGTTCTCGTCCAGATCGAGCAGTTCCGAATAGGCCTGGATAGCCCCCAGCACGTTGTTGACGTCGTGCGTCACGCTACTCACGCAGCGCCCCACTTGCCCATACCGGAACAGCAACGCAACTCGGTCGCGAAAATCTTGAGAATCCAGATCCATCCCGTCACTCATCACTCGAAAACCTCCAATTCGCACCGGGGCAGCGCCCGGCTCCTGCCGGACACCTCGCACATTCTATCACACCACTCCCAGGGAAATGTGAAAGGTGCGGGCTCGCCAAATCCGCAGAAATCACGTCGGTCCCGCCCTCAGCGTGCGGTCCCCGCTCAGTACCACAAGAACGGTCAACGCCGCCAGCAGCAGCCCCCCGCGTGAAGCGCCCGCCCCCGGCACGCGGCCGTAACACCCGCCGCCGTTGTCCCCTTGCTCCTCGAAATACTCAAACGCGTCCACAATGTCCAGATAGACCCCGTCAAACCCGGCCGCCAGTATCCGGTCCAGGTAGGCGGTGGCGGACCCGAGTATCAATGCCTGCCATTCCTCGTCCCAATACTGCACCTTGTAGTTGCCCGCCCAATCGGGATTCTCCGCGGCCAGCCAAGCCGGGTTCCCCGGCTCCCAGCCCGGTTGCCAGTAGTAACGGTAGTTCTCTGCCTCGCCGATGCTCATGTAGGCAATCGCCAGCCGTGAGCCGCCGTTCGCCTTGGCGCGGATCCCCTCGATCTCGGCTGGCGACAGCGCGGTGTCGTCGTAGAAAAGATCGAGGATGATCGCGTCGTAGTTTGTGGCACGAAGGGCGTTGAGGTACGCCGTGCGCGTGGCGAATGGTCCCGGGTCCAGGAGATACAGAAAATTGCGGGCCGCCGCGAGCGCCGTCACCTTCCCCGGGTTAACCCCATACGGTAACGCGGGATACGGGGGGATATTATCGAGCCCCCGATGGTTGGCGGCGAATGAGATGAATCCCCGCGACGCGCTTTGCGCATAGGAGTCGTCCACGAAAGCCTGCGTCCAGCAATAGTCCGTTACGAGCGCTTCGAGACCTTGGGCCTCCGCCAGATGTGTGAAACTCAGAAGATACTCGCGATCGACGCCCGGAGTGGACACGTTGTCGGCGGTGTACCCATAGAACAGGTCTTCCTGGCCCTGCCCGTCGATGGCCCCGATGTAGGCCGCGGCGGGCGTGCCGTCACTCTCACCGTTCAGCGTGAGCAACTCCTGGCCATTCTGGGGAATGACGATGAAATCCGGATCGACCGCCTTGGCATACGCGCTAATGGCCTGCACGAAATCGCGCATATCCTGGCGATAGTCACGCCCATCCGGCCGCGCCACCCCCAGCACGCCGAACAACGCGGCAACCACTACCACCCCCGCATGACGCGCCTTGACCATGATCATGCCTCCGTAACAAGGGTTCCGTCTATGATTGGCTGCGTCGAGTATACGCCTGGAACGTTCAACGCGGCAACGGACGGGATACCTCCGAATCGCCGGATAACTCCGCCGTGGCGCGCGGGGCAAGCTCAGCCTCGCACCCATCAAACACGACACTCACCTGTTCGGTGTCGGTGTGGCTGAGCGTAACTCAGGCATCATCTGGTACTTCGGGCGCGCCACAATACGCCACCCGGCGTTCGGGGATACCCGGAGAGGCAGACGGTGAGACCGGTGGGGCGAACCGGGGCTGGGGGGAGTTCTACGCGCCCGAACCGTTCTCGGGCAGGTTGTCAAACAGGTTCAGATCGCCTTGCCCCAGAATCACGTCGGCGATAGTCATCAGGAATTCGCTGTTCAAAGCCTGCTGGAAGAGGTCGTCAAGCTGACCGAAGATCTCGCCGATCCCGCCGAAAGCCTGCACAAGTTCCAGCGTCCGCTCGGTCAGGGCGGCGATGTCCTCGGGCATGTTGAGGAACTCGAAGAAACCCGCCAACGCGTCGGTCGCGGCGTGCTGAATGTCTAGCCCCGCCAACTGCTCGGCCGAGAACGCGGCATCGGCATACACCTGGGTGCCCATGCCGTAGACTGCCTCGTACACCTGCTGCGCGGCCGCCATGTCGCCCAGCGCCTCCTGGTCGCGGCCGAACTGGAGCAACTGCGTGCCCAAGTCCACCAGATCCGTGTACTGTTGCGAGCCCGCTGTAAAGGCGGCCAATAGCCGCGCCACGCTCGGGTCGAGACCGCTCTCGACCATGGCCTGCTCCTGATACGCGGCCGCTTCGGCGGTGTACACGTTTACTCCAGTCATCGTGGCCGCGTCCGCCAGGGCGGCGAGACTGGCCTGGGTGTCGCCTTGTTTGAACAACTCCGCGGCCAGGCGATACTGCGCCAGCGCGTTATCCGGGTCGAGTTCACTGGCCACCTCCAGTTGCGCGATCGCTTCCACCGACGCCTCCGGGGTATCCTGCTCGCCGTAGGAACTCGCCAGCCGGTACCGCAGGTAGGGGTTGTCAGGCACGGCCTGAGCCGCCGCCAGCAGCACCGGCTGCGCCTCTTCGGCGGACAATGCCTCAGCCGCGGCGACTTTCGCATCAAGCGATGCATTCGCCGACGCCACCAGCGCCCGCGCCTTATCTTCCGTCAAGCTCGCCCATTGCGCAATCTGCGAACGGGACTCCGGATCGGTAATCGCCGCGCGGCGCGCCGCCAGGACGTCGTCAATGCTCAACGGCTCGACCGACGCCACCCCGCCGTTCGCCGCACCATTTCCATTCCAACGCGGCAAGGCGGCGAAATCGGGCAATTGGCTCTTGGCTTCGTCGAAAGCCGTTCGTGCAATCGCAGTCTCCTGCGTAGGCGCAGCCGCCACGTGCAGTTCGGGCGCTTCTACGGCCTCTGGATCCGGAGCCTGGGCCACCTGGGGCACCTGCGGCGGGTCGCCGAGCCGCGTCACGCGGTAGCCTGACACCCACAGCAGCAGCATGGCGGCAACCGCTACACCGGCCCCGGCCGCAGGCCACAACCACCGAACGCCCTGCAAGCGCTTGGCGGCCTCGGGCCGTTTCAGCGGGACGACGTTCGAGGGCGGATCCTCGGCCTCGGTGAGCTTGAGCTGCTCGACTCTCCCCATGACCGAAGCGACCAAGTCCACCGGCGGCAGATCGTCCACCATGGCGTCCCCGATGGCCTCGAGGTCCGCGCCGACGGCCATCAACCCCTGGCATTCCTCGCGGCACACGGCACACG
>JAACEL010000145.1 GCA_011682535.1 Nitrospiraceae bacterium
CACGTGGACTACCGGCCCTTACGCTTCTCGGAACGCTGGACCCGGGCCCAGGTGTCGCGCAACGACAGTGTCCGATTGAACACCAACTTTTCGTCAGTGGAATCGCGGTCAACGCAGAAGTACCCCTTGCGCTCGAACTGGAATCGATCGCCAGCCTTCGCGTTCGCCACGCTGGGCTCTACGTAGCACTTGGGCAATACCTGGCGCGAGTCGGGGTCGCAACTGGCCAGCCAGTCGGTACCGTTAGCGCCGGGGCGTTTATCCTTAAACAGGTGGCCGAACAGACGCGCCTCCACTTCCTTTGCGTGCGGCGCCGAGACCCAGTGCAGCGTGGCCTTGACCTTGCGGCCGTCGGGCGGCGTGTTGCCGCCACGGGTCTCGGGGTCGTAGGTGCAATGCAACTCGACGACCTCGCCGTTCTCGTCTTTCACGACATCGACGCACCTGACGAAGTAGGCGTAGCGCAGGCGGACCTCACGTCCGGGGGAGAGCCGGTAGAACTTGCGCGGCGGGTCTTCCATGAAGTCCTCGCGCTCGATGTAGAGCACGCGCGAGAAAGGCAGCTTACGTGTACCGGCGGCGGGATCCTCCGGATTGTTGACCGCGTCCATCTCTTCGACCTGGTCTTCGGGGTAGTTCTCGATGACAACGCGCAAGGGATTGAGCACGCCCATCACACGCGCGGCACGCTTGTTGAGATCCTCCCGAAGGCAGTGCTCGAGCATTTCGATCTCGTTTGTGCTGTCGGCTTTTGCCACCCCGATGCGCCCGCAGAAATCGCGGATGGCTTCAGGGGTATAGCCACGGCGACGCAGTCCTGAAATGGTCGGCATGCGCGGATCGTCCCAACCGGTCACGTACCCGCCTTCCACCAAATCAATGAGCTTGCGTTTGCTGAGCGCGGTGTGGGTCAGGTTAAGGCGCGCAAACTCGATCTGCTGCGGGTGGTAGATCCCGAGCGCCTCGCAGTACCAGTCGTACAGCGGGCGATGGACCTCGAACTCGAGCGTGCAGATCGAATGGGTGATCTTCTCGATGGAGTCGGACTGGCCGTGAGTGAAATCGTACATGGGGTAAATGCACCATTTGTCTCCGGTCCGGTGGTGGCTGGCCTTGAGAATGCGGTACATCACCGGGTCGCGCATGAGCATGTTGGGCGACGCCATGTCGATCTTGGCGCGCAGCACATATTCGCCTTCTTCGAACTCGCCCGCCCGCATCCGTTCGAACAGGTCCAGGTTCTCTTCGACGGAACGATCGCGGCTGGGGCAATTGGTGCCGGGCAGCGTTATCGTGCCGCGGTATTCCTTGAACGCCTCGGCGTCCAGGTCGCACACGTAGGCCTTGCCTTTCTTGACCAATTCCACCGCCCACTCGTACAACTGCTCAAAATAGTCCGAGGCATAGTACTCATGTTCGCCCCAATCGAAGCCCAGCCAACGCACATCTTCCTTGATCGAATCAACGTACTCGATTTCTTCGGTACAAGGATTCGTATCGTCAAAACGCAGGTGGCACACGCCGCCCTCGTTTTCTTGCGCGATTCCGAAGTTCAGGCAGATGCTCTTGGCGTGCCCGATGTGCAGATATCCATTCGGTTCGGGAGGAAACCGGGTGACGACACGTCCTCCCCACTTGTTGGTTCGTAGGTCTTCCGCAACTCTCGCGCGGATGAAGTCGGACGAAGCGCCCGAATCACTCGTTGTCATGTTTCGCGATTCCTTCTTTCGATAAAGCGCACAGGCTGGCTGGCTCCTCGAGTGCACAGCGACGGGGTCTAGCGATGATTCGGGGGATTATAGGACGGGGCTTCATACTTGTCAAGGAAAGGCAGCGCAAGGCGTTATCTCACACGACTTTAGTCCCCGTTTCGGGAACTTGGGAGCTAGCGGGTTGGAGGTCTTCTGAACTTCAGAACAGGCGGTGGGAACGACCCGCCCCCCGCGCGGTTGGGCTGTTCTGAGCAGCAGGAATAGGGTAAGCTGTTGGCCATCCTCAACGCAAACAACTAGAAAGACGGAGCATGGCGAGCATGTCAACACAACCGAATGTCCTTTTCATCATGACCGACCAGCAGCGCGCCGACACCATCGCCGCGCTGGGCAATCCCCATATCTACACGCCCAACATGGACCGCTTGGCGCGCCGGGGCGTGGCGTTCCGCAACGCCTATTCGACGTGCCCCGTGTGCGTACCCGCGCGCTACACCGTGCGCACGGGTTGCGAGCCGCCCACGACCGCCATCTACCAAAACGGCCCCGCGGAACCCGTCGAAGGACAGGTCCAAAGCATGGAGGGCCGATGCGGCCCCTATCTCGCGCGTACGATGGCGGATCTCGGCTACCGCACGTTTGGCATCGGTAAATTCCACAGCATTCCCTGGAACGAGGATCTCGGTTACGAAACCCACCAACACACGGAGGAACTGTACGGGTCCGCCAAGCAGCGCTCACAGGATGCCTACAGTGGTTTCATTCAGCGAGAGCATCCCAAGTTCGACTACATCGAGATGCTGCACGGCGAACGGACGGAGATGTACTACGCGCCACAGATGAGCCCGCTGCCCGCCGAGATTACCGTAGAGAGTTTCGTGGCGGACCACGCCGTTGCGCAGATCGGACGCGGCGACAGCCGGCCCTATTTCGGATTCATCTCTTTCATCGGCCCCCATCCTCCCTTCGCCCCCCCACTCCCCTACAACCGCATGTACGACCCCGATCGCATGCCCAACCCCATCCGCGGCGACATGGATGTCGACCTCATGGACGAACAGATTCGCTGGATGAACCATGCGATCTGGGCAGAGGACATCAACGATCCGTTGGCCCGCATTCTAAAGGCACGCTACTACGGTGAGATCTCCTACATCGATCAATGTCTGGGCAAGATCCTCGACGCCGTCGAGGCCCGGGACGACGCGGACAACACGGTGATCTGTTTCTACGCCGACCATGGCGATCACATGGGAGACCACCGCGCCTGGCAGAAGGAAAGCTACTTCGAAGCTTCGTGCCATGTGCCGTTTCTGGTGAGTTGGCCTGACGAGATCGCCGGGGGCGGACAACGTGACGAACTGGTGTGCCTGACGGACCTGTTCGGTATCGCCACATCGGCTGCGGGAGCACCAGAATTGCGCGACGGTGCGGATGTACTGGGACTGCTGCTCGGCGAGGCCGCTCCGCGCGAGCATCTACTCGGCTACTACGGCACACCGGGCACGCCGTTGTTCAAGGTGATGGTCAGGAGCGGCGACTGGAAGTACATCTTCATGGCCAACGGTGGATGCGAACAGTTGTTCAACCTGGCGGAGGATCCTGACGAAGTCCGGACGCGAATCGACAGCGACCCGGAGGTGGCCCGCGGCCTGCGGACGGTGGCCGTAAGTGCCCTCGATCATCCCAACGCGGACCGCGCCCTCGATGATGGGGATCTACGGACGTTCGAAGCACAGGAGCGTCCCGCGCAGCGGATCTACCAGTTCGCCCCATCGCGTGGCGTCAGGGGATTCCCGGAGAAACCGGAGGATGCGTTGCGCGACTACGGCATCGTCTAGCTGCGCTCACCCGTGGCGAAACGCAGATTACCCCGCCAAAAGGTTTGAAACTTGCGCACAATTTGTCATTTCGACCGAAGGCAGGGATTTCTGTCGCGAACGTCAATCCTGAGTGCAAAGGCTTGAGCAAGGGGTGGTCCGAGATCTCTCCCTGCGGTCGAGATGACCGTTGAGGCGAGGCCGCTCGACACATTACACTGTTGCACTTGATTCCTGAATACACCGTTCCTTTCCTTACTCTTCGTGTCCTTCGTGCTCTTCGTGGTGGTGTGTTATCTTCTGCTACCACGAAGAGCACGAAGGACACGAAGAGAAGGAGAAGAGGCCTCTTTCCGGGGTAATCAACGTATCAGTCATCCCCAGCGGCATGGAGCACGCCATCAGCCGTGATGACGCTGTCAGCATAGTGCACTCCCGCATTCAACTCCACCCCCGAAAGGACGACGCAACGCTCCAACCGGGCCGGACGCGAGATCGCCACGTTGTTCCCCAAGACCGTCTCGTCCAATTCGACGCCATCGGCCAGTTGACACCCCTCCCCCACCATCGAAGACTTGCCCTCCCGGGCCAGCACATGACGCGAACAACGAATGAGATCGCCGATGTAGGTGACGTTGATGTCCCATTCGACCACCGGCGAAACGCGAACGCCGTACTCGTAGTCGATCAGAATCTGGATCGAGTCGGTAAGTTCGTATTCGTCGCGCATGGCGGTACGCGGGGTGCGGGCAACGGCCTCGAAAATGGGCAGGTCGAACAGATACAGCCCACAGCCCTTGAGCATGTTGGGTAAACGCCGGGGCTTCTCGATCACGCGGCGCACCGAGCCGTCCTCCCGAAGAATCACCGCGAAATTGCGTTTCACCGCTTCGGGATCCACCTCCTCCTTCACGGCCAGCACCGCTGCCGCCTGCGTGCGCTCCATCTCCTCGATCATGACGTGCAAGCCGGGAAGCTCAAAGAAAATGTCACCCAAGAACAGCATGAACGGACGGTCAACGTGTGACTCTAACTGCCCCACGGCGTGCGCGATGCCCAGACACTCCTCCTGTTCCACGTAGGTAATGCGAACGCCATAATCCCGCCCATCCCCGAGCGTGCTCGTGATACGGTGGCCCAGATGGCCGATGACGATCAGCACTTCCTCGATCCCCACCCGGCGCATCTGCTCCAGTTGATAGGCCAAGAGCGGCTTGTTACAGATCGGCACGATCGGCTTTGGGATCTGGCTCCCAAACGGGCCCATCCGAGAGCCACGTCCCGCGGCCAATATGACGCCCTGATACGTTCCTTTCACGCTCATCCTGTTTCCTTTCACACACGCACCGCTCAGAAGCAGACGTTGCCCACGGACATCATAGCAGGGACCAGATGCCGTATCGAGAATCAGGGCGATCGGAAATCAGCAGAGAAATGCACTGCGCGAGGAAATCTATGAGGCGCCCTTGCCGAAGACGACCACCCCAAACGTCTTGGCCAGAATACGGAAATCCTGCATAACCGACCAATTGTCGATGTACACGAGATCCAATTCGACCCATTCCTTGAAACCCACGTCGTTGCGGCCGCTAATCTGCCACAGCCCCGTCATGCCGGGCTTCACGCTCAGTCTGCGCCGCTGGTCCCAGGTGTATCCGCCAACCTCATCCACAAGCGGCGGACGCGGCCCCACCAGACTCATTTCGCCCTTGAGTACGTTGAGCAGTTGGGGGAACTCGTCCAAGGAGTGCTTACGGATGAAGCGGCCGACGCGCGTGACACGTGGATCCTCTTTGATCTTGAACGCCGGACCGTCCACCTCGTTCAACTCGGCCAACTCTTCCCGCCGTTTCTCAGCGTCCGCCACCATCGAGCGGAACTTCAGCATCTTGAAACGCCGCTGGTTCATGCCCACCCGCTCCTGGCTGTAGAGCACCGGCCCGTGGGAATCCAGTTTGATGAGCACGGCCAACAGGAAGAAAAATGGCGCGAACACAATCAGAAACGCAAGCGACACGACAATGTCGATGAACCGCTTCACAGCCAACTGGAACGAGTTCTCTGGAACCGTCGACAAAGACAGCATGGGAATGTCAGCAAGGTTGTAGACCCGGCTCGTGGCCAGGCGCAGCGGGAACAAGTCCGCCACCAGACGCACCGACACGCCCACCCCCACGCACAAATGGGCCATACTCTGGATGAGTTCGTAACATGAGCGCACCGGAAGACACACATGGACCTCGTCCACAATCTGGTCCGTCAGTATCTGTTCCAGCTTCTCGAACTTGCCCAGATACGGCACGTCATACTCGCTCAGGATCGGTACACGGCCCTCTTCGTCCTCCAGCACCCCCACGAGATGATAGCCGTAGCGCGTATGCGTTCCAATGGTATCGACCAGGTGGCGGGTGCGCGGGTTCACGCCGACGAGCAGCACGTGGCGGGCGTTGTAGCCCCACTCATGGATCGTCCACAGCGCCATGCACACGAAACTGCGGAACAAGCCGATGAACAGCAAAGCCAGAATCCCCAACGTCAGCAGGTAACCCGGCTCCGCGCCATACCGCGTGAAGAAAGCCACCGAAAAACCGGTAAAAACCAGCGACAGCGCCACCGCCTTCAACACCGCGAGCCACTGAAAGGGCAAGCTCTCCTTGCGAATCGAAGCGAACAGGCGCTGGCGCGTACCCGCGATGAACCACGCCAGCAGAAAGGCCACCAGATAGGCCGCACGCGCGCCGAAGGCCTCCCACAGACTCTCCCCCCCCTCGCGCACCATCTCAAACCGCGTCGCCAGAAGCGCAGCCCCGAAAGCACACACGCAATCCGCCAGGAACAGGCCCCCACTCAGCAGGATTGAATCGGACATGAACGCAGCGCTAAGCAACCCGCCTTTCTTGCCACGAAAGGACTTGCCCTGAGTCTCATACGCTAACTGCGAACTTGCCATCCCCGTCTCCGACCCAATGCTAACATGTGCGACGGTGGAGATCCTTCCCCAACAGCCGTGCCAATCTGCCTGCCTGTACTCTACCCCACGAGTCCGCAAACTGTCAAATCTGAAAAGATCCCACAATAAACCGAAAAGGAGTCAGCGTCTTTATCGGGTTTCACAGTAATCGCCGACAGACTGTCGCAAAGCATCCCACCGCAGTTCGCGGCATACCGCTTCTCGCCGACCGCTTCAAGCCATCGAGTTGGCAGTGCGAGGGGCACTATGCTAAGATGATCGCCGTACCATCGGGGCGTAGCGCAGTCCGGTTTAGCGCACCTGCTTTGGGAGCAGGGGGTCGCCGGTTCGAATCCGGCCGCCCCGACCATTTAAGAGATTGATCGCCATTGAAATGGCTGAACGGATGGGGTAGAATCCCGTCTACTGATCCTAAGCCCCGGAGTGCGGTTCCCCCACCGCTTTGCGCCCCCCCGCGCAATAATCCGGGGCTTACTCTATTTACTCACCCTCCTCCAATCTACGCGGCCCAGCCGGCGCAGAGGAGTTTGGCTCATTCTATATAGGTGCGCATGGATACATCGGCATAACCATTGGATCGCCCTGCAAATAGGGGCCTGATCGCGGACACTTCTGAAGGCTACGGGAGCCGCTGGATTCTACGCCCCCGGTCACACGAACGGATTCTCGACGCGCGGGACCTAAAGGCGATCACGGCGCAAAACAATACGGCCACACATAGCCAGAGCTTGCCATGGAGCGGGACACTGGGAACCGATGAGGCATCCAGGGGGTCGAAGCCCATCCAAACCTCGTCGCCATCGGAAACGCCGTCACCGTCTGTATCGCTGCTGCTCGCATCCAGGTCGGTGCCTGTTGGATTGCCCGTCGGGTGGTAGGGATCATATTCGGAGGGGTCTCCCGACCAGTTTCCGTCGTAGTTAACTTCATCGTAGTCGCTCAGGCCATCACCATCACTGTCGGACTTGTTCGGATTAGTTCCCAATAGGGCCTCGACACTATCGGCAAGTCCGTCGCCATCGCTGTCAGTAATCGTGGCTGCCCCAACCAGCTTGTATAGCTCCAGGACATTCGCGTTCATGCTCTGCGAAGTTGAAAACGAACCGCCCGAACCGGAACCGGAGGCCTGCAACGTCATCTCATAGTTTGAGGTGTGCACCCATCGTTCCCAAATGAAAGCGCCGGTTCCCCAGGGCAGATTATTGATGTCGACCGTGAGCGGAATGACCGTACCGATGTCGGTGTTGTCAGGACAGTCGCCATTCGTCACGTCATAATAGGCTACCAATACATTGACCTTGCCGTTATCCTCGGATTTTCCCGCCATGACCTTGAAATCGACGTATCCGGAAGGGTCATCCGACCGACCTCCCGTTGATGCAATTCTGATGGGTGTTTCACCATATAAATCGTGACCGTACGCTTCAAGAGCAACTCCGGGAGCCCTGGGCGTCCCATCCGGATACCAAATCTGGAATCGGGCGGAAAACAAATGCCCCATGACGACATTGTGCGGACCATTGGCCGGATGCATCTCCGCCATTGTGATCAGCGAGGCCGCAACATAGCAGCCCCCCGGGATCGTGTTTCCTACACCGCCTTCCAAGGAACAGTTGATGGAGCGGTTCCACTCCGAAAAAACCAGCGGCGTGTCCACCGGAAAACCATAGTATGGGAATAGCACTTCCCAATTGGCATTGGGTTTCAAATAGACTTGGTTCGCGAAACTCTGAGGACGAACGCTGTAATTGTGAGGAGCGACGAAATCCACAGGAACACCATGGTCTCGCGCATACTCCCAAAAACCAGCCATGCCCCTGCTTGCGCTGGGACCAATGTTCAAGTTGGGAAATAGCGGCTTGATCGCGTCATAGCACTTCTCGTACAACTGAGCGGCTTCTTCGTCCGTTCCGTTCCAGAATTCAGGAATGTAGAACTCATTCCAGATTTCGCAGTAGTTGATGTCGTAATAGAATCCATTATCCCACCCATCGAGATAATGCATCACAATACGCTTGGCCACTTGAGCGAATACGTCGAAGTCCTCTGGCTTGTGGTCCGTCTTGAGCGAATTGTCACAGCCTTGGTCAAGATGAATATCTCCATTGGCCGGCGGCCCAATGCGTATGTAACTCTCTAAGATTGCCATTTGCGCGGCCAACTGCTGGTCCGAAATCGTCCAATCGTAATTTGCCGGGTCCGCCGGATCCTCGCCGATGAAGCTCGGCCATGGCTTCCAGACAATCTGTATATCCAAGGGGCCGCCGCCATGGCTGCGCGCTTGCGGAACATTCGCGTATACAAATGCCGATGTAAGGTCCGTATCGGTGCTGCCCCCACAAGGGCTTTGGTCCGTCCAGCGAAGCGGTCCGTTGTTGACCCCATGAATGGCCGGCACGATGCCATCCACGATACTCGCGTCGACCGTAACCGTTTCGGCGTGGGCCGCGGGTACCGGCGCAAAACTGCTTGCCAGCCCGAACAGAACTATTGCGGACAAAGACATTAAACCGGCTTCTCTCATCATCTTCAATCTCCTCATTCATGCTTGTACACACGCTGAGAAATACTCGCTTAGGAACCCAGTCAGAATGTTCAAGTTATTCTGACCCGGCTCCTTAATCGGTTTGAGTTTCCTCGGACCTCATGTCGGATCCTCCAACAGGAGCGAGAGTACCTTCGCTGCCTGGGGCGATTCTTCAAATTTCCGGCTAAGGAGCAGCGTGCTATACACGACCGTCCCCTTCCCCTGTGTGATTCTTGCAAGCAGCACATTCGTGAGTTCTTCGGGCCGGTCTCCCGTTCCCACGTAGCCCTTTTGCATCGCCCCTCTCGGCAACGCGCCGCTGGTGGCCCGGACCAGTGCGCGGAAAGACGGATCCTTAGAGTAAGCGACACACTTCTTCGCAATGAGGTTGTCGCTGCCCCAAAGACGCAGGTCGCCATAGGGTATGCCGTTGTTGGGCATTGTGGAGATGAAGTCCGTGTCGGCAAGGCCCTCAAGTACGGGGTCGCTGACGGCAGGACTCTTGAACGCGATGCAGTATTGGGGGGGCTCCTTGCTTAGGTTCGTGGGGAACGAAAGGGGCAGGTCCAGCCAGGAAGGGGACCGGAGAATGGCAGGATCCTCTGCAAAGAAAAGGATGGCGCCGCCGTTCTCCAGGAATTGCCGGATAGAAGCATCGTCATAAACGCCGTCGGATGATTCCCGCAACAGAAGAATGCCTCTGTCCGTGCCTTCAAGGGCTGCCAGGAGTTTCAAGGGCGCGATTTCGCCTGTGATGGAGTTGGCTACCCGCGCAAGGACGGCGTCATCCGCGAGATAGTAGACAGGTTGTTTTGCGTGAATCCTCTTCCTTGCGAATAGGCGGCATGTACGCTCGTTCTGCTCGACGGGCACACCGTCCTTCCACAGATCGTAGCAAAAAGTGAATTCCTTTCCCTGAGACAGCCTGGGAGCGGTGAACGCGACGGTGTGTTCCGCGAGTTCTCCTGCGGGAAGAGGGAAGAGCTTCGACTCGGTGTAGACTTCCCGGCCCGCGCATGTCGCCGTCGCCCTAAGCTCCAGCGTCACATCCTCCAGGGTATCGTTCATGATGACGAGATCACGGACCACTTCCTGTCCTTCGAAGAAGGCGTCACTGTGGTTGCGGCAATAGGCTACGACTGGCCTGTACGCCAGTTTCATGCAATCGAGAGTGTCTCTTTTGTTGACTGCGGCGAAATTCCCAAAATGATCCCAATTGCGAAAGGTCCGGTAATTCATGTTCAGTTGGTACCTGGCCCATGCATCCCCCATGATCCTTGCGGTGTCTTCCCAGCCTGAATCGGTCCTTACCTGGAAACCTCCATACAATTGTGCTCTCGGAATCAGGCCCGACTGACCACACCAGAAGTACTCGCCCACCCCGAAGGGGAATTCGTTTAGCCTGCGGTAGGACTCCTGCGAGACTTCGGCGCCTTCG
>JAACEL010000533.1 GCA_011682535.1 Nitrospiraceae bacterium
CACGCTGCCTTTCGGCACGGAAGAACAATGCCGCGCCGAAGCCCGCCACCGGCTCGATGTGGTGGGGAAGGGCGGCGGTTACATCTTTAGTCCCGCCCACTGCATTCAGTCGGACACGCCGCTGGAGAACGTGCTGGCGATTTACGAAGAAGCCCTGGGTCTCGAGCCCGGCGCGTTGAAGAATTACAAAGCGTAGCGGCGCTCGATCGTCGACGCGCCCCATTACCGGAGGGAGAAGCGCCATGGCCAAGAAGAACCCGCCCAGAAGCAAAGTGCCCGTGCCCGACACGTGGAACCTGTCGCCCCTGTTCAAGAGCGACGCCGCATGGAACCGCGCATACAAGAAACTGGAAGGCATGATCGCCGGATTCGAGCCGTTCCGCGGTAGGCTAGGCGAGTCGGCCAAATCACTCCGCGCCTGCTTCGATTACCAGATCGAGTTTGAAAAACTGGCCGAGCGGTTAGGTTCCTACGCGTTCCTCAAAGGCGCCGAAGACGTCGCCAACGGCGACTATCAAGCGATGACGGCCCGGTACGTCTTCCTGGCCACGCGCGCCAACGAAGCGGCCAGCTTCATCGTCCCCGAGATCCAGGCCATTTCCAAGAAGAAGATGGCGGCGTTTCTCAAAGCGCCGGTGCTCAAACCATACCGCTTTCAGTTGGAGAAGTTGCTACGCTACAAGCCCCACGTGCTGTCGGCGCGCGAAGAACGGCTGCTGGCGATGCAGGGCGAGGTGGCCGACTCGGCCGATAAAATCTTCAGCCAACTGTCGGATGCCGATCTCAAGTTCGGGTTCATCAAAGACGAGAGCGGCGAGTCGATCGAACTGACCCACGCCTCGTTCCGCACCCTCCTCGAATCGCCCAAACGCACCGTGCGCGCCAAGGCGTTTCGCCAGCACTACGCCCAGTACGAAGCCCACGCAAACACCGTCGCGGCCACGCTGAGCGCATCGGTGCTGCAAGACGTCTACCAGGCCCGGGTGCGGAACTTCCCGTCGGTAATCGAATCGGCCCTGTTTGCCGACAAGGTGCCGGCGCCCGTCTACGACAGCCTCATCCAGGCCGTGCACGACAATCTCGATACGGTGTACCGCTACTTCGAGGTAAGGCGGAAGGCGCTTAACCTCAAGGACATCCACTTCTACGACACGTACGTGCCAATCGTACAGATGGCTCGGAAGCGCACGTCCTACGAGGCCGCGGTGTCGATGGTGATCGATGCGTTGGCGCCGCTGGGCAACGCGTATTGCCGTGCGTTGGACGCGGGATTGCGCGGACGGTGGGTCGATCGGTATGAGAACCAGGGCAAGCGCAGCGGCGCGTTTTCGGCCGGGGGCTATGTGGGACCGCCCTACATCCTCATGAACTACCAAGTGAACGTGCTCGATAGCGTCTTCACGCTTGCCCACGAGGCCGGGCACTCGATGCACACGTACTACAGCGCCCGCGCGCAGACCTTCCAGGATTACCAGTACACGATTCTGGCCGCGGAAGTTGCCTCGACCTTCAACGAGCAACTGCTCAACCACTACCTGCTCGAACGCGCGTCGAGCAAGAAGATGCGGGCCTATCTGATCAACCGCGAGATCGACGCGATCCGCGGCACGATTGTCCGGCAGACCATGTTCGCCGAATTCGAGAAGATCATCCACGCCGCCGCCGAACAGGGCGAGCCGCTCACGCTTGAACGGTTCCGCGCCGAGTATCAGAGCCTGCTCGAACGCTATTTCGGGCCGGCGTTCTGTATCGATGACGACCTTTCGCTGGAGTGTTTCCGCATCCCCCATTTCTACAGCGCCTTCTACGTGTACAAATACGCGACCGGCCTGTCGGCCGCCGTCGCCTTGTCGCAGAAGGTGCTCGATGGTGGCGCGAATGAGCGCGGCCAGTACCTGGCGTTCCTGTCGAGCGGCGGCTCAGGATATCCGCTCGACCTGCTACGCGCCGCAGGAGTCGATCTCGAAACGCCCCAGCCCGTAGCCACCGCCATGCGCCGGTTTGGCGATTTGGTCGACGAACTGGAGACTCTGCTCTGAACTTATTCTGGCGCGAGGCCTAAGGCTAATACTGTTGCGCCTCGTTCCCAAATTGTATTTAACGAATTGTCCGCGAAGCTGAGCTTCGCAAGCCTTGCAGCGATCGCTGCGAAGGCTGCTCAGATGTTGCCGGACGGGGCAATTTCTGCCCGGCCCGGCTCGCTCTTTGTAACCGTGTTCGATCGCCTATCCCATTGTGATCGTTGCGTTTGCCACATTGCTGCGCCCTGGGCATGCGGCTTGCTCCCTCCCTGATGCCTCTGAAATCTCGAACCAGGCAGGAGTCCCATGTCGGAGCCAGTCACCGCCATCTATTTCGATCCGTCCCGCCGTGTATCGCGTGCCACGCCGCCTTCACGGCCCGTTTCCGCCAGCCGCCTCTTCGGGCGCGCGTTGCGATCCGCCGGCGAATCCGAACACCTCGCCAAGAGTGAGCCGGCGCCGCTGACGCACATCGTGCAGCGGGGCGAGAACCTGTGCCGCGTTAGCGAGAAGGCGCTGCGTAGCGCTGGTGCGAACCCGACCAAACGCGAAGTGTATCTGGCGGCCCAGAAAGTGGCTCGGGCCAACGGATTGCGCGACGCGAACTTCATCCTGGCGGGACAGACGCTCGACCTGTCGGTACTGCGTCTCGAAGAAAATCTGCCGCAAGCGGTGGGCGGCCCGGCGCCAAAGGCAGCGGCGGTTTCGACTACGTCCAGTACGCGTGCGGCCGCGCTGTTGCAGCGTCTGAGCGCGCTGGCGGCGCGCGCGTCACAACCGTCCCAGGCGGCCAAGTCGTCCGAGGTCAGCGCTTGGATCGTTGACGGACCCACGCGGGTGACCTCTGGCTATGGCATGCGCAACGATCCTTTCAGCAACCGGCGCCAACGCCACGATGGCATCGACCTGGCCGCAGCGATGGGGACGAATGTGTATCCCGCGATGGCGGGCACCGTCACGTTCAGCGGCTGGCGGAGCGGATACGGCCGAACCGTGATTGTGAAGCACACCAACGGCCTGGAGACCCGCTACGCGCACAATGCCAAGAACTACGTGCGGGCGGGCGACCTCGTCACGGCACGCACCCGGATTGCCGACGTGGGTTCTTCGGGCCGCTCGACCGGTCCTCACCTCCATTTCGAGGCCCGCCGGAATGGCCGTCCCATCGACCCCGAGCCCTATCTTTCTCGTCCGCCAATCCAACTCGCCCAGGCGCGCTAGTGTCGCGTCATGCTTGAGGTGTCGTATAGATGCCGTCAGTGAGGACGAGCCTGATAAGGAGCAAGGCCGCTGGCATAGCGGCACTATGT
>JAACEL010000534.1 GCA_011682535.1 Nitrospiraceae bacterium
AGGCCGCTGACGAGATCGCCGATAGCGGGGTGCATGCGATATTGCGTGTCGAGCATTTCGACGACGTCGCTGGCGTGGGGGCGCGGAACGGTGACTTCGAAAATGCTGCGTCCCATCACCTGGCGCACGTAGGGCGCGCGGGATTGGACGATTGGCGGCAACTGCTTGGGATCGCCCACCATGACGGCCTTCGCGTCGGCGAGCGTGGCGCAGTAGAACAACGTCGGCAGGATGGCCATGCCGGCCTCCTCGACGATGACCACGTCGAAGCGTTCGCCGGTCAGAAGAGGGCTGATGTAGACGTTCGTCATCGTGGCCAGTACGACGCGCGCCTTGCGCACGATCTCGGGTTCCCGATCGCTGAGCGCCTGCGAAGTCTCCCGGATCCCGGCCTGGCACGCCGCCTTCTCACCCTCCAAACGGTCCCTCTCGCATCGCACCGCGTCGAGCAACTGGTCCGGTGGCAGCGCGCGCAGACGAGGAAGATCCGCCTCGTCGAAGACGGCCCTCAGCTCCCAGTCACCCAGCACAACGGCATGCGATTCCTCAAACAAGTCGCCCTGCAACGGCTCGGCCGCGTCCTCAAGTTTCGACTGGAACTGAGCGCATTGCCGCGCCCGCCCCGTCGCGGCCATCAGACGGGACTTCAATTCCTCCAGGCGTTCATGGGCGTCGCGGTGAACGCGATTGACGACCTCCCTCAGAGCAGCCCCGAAGGTGTCGCCATGTGTGTGCCCCACGCGCACGATATCGCCACGGTCCAACGCCCCCCGCGCCGCCTCCAAACCAGCCAGCTTCTGCAGCGCCTGATCGACGGCAGCATTCGTTGTCGAAGTCACCAGCACGCGGTGTCCGTGCGCCACGAGTTCCGTCACGATGTGGCCCAGCGTGGTTGTCTTGCCCGTGCCGGGCGGCCCCCAGACAAACGCCAAGTTGCTGCTGCAACACAGCCCCACCGCCCGCAACTGGCTCTCGTTGAGGCCCGGATGAGGCAGGCGCGTCGGGGTGGGCGTCTTGACGGGTTCGATTTTTCCGAACGCGGTGAAGGCGCGCGTCATGGCGGCCTCATCGCCGTCGACGAGTCCCTCCAGTGCGTGCGACAGGCGCTCGTAAAGGAACCACGGATAGATCACGAGGGTGTAGGTGGCGAGTTCGAGCGGGACTCGATGGCCGCTGCGCACCGTCACCGTGCCGCGATCCAGTCCGGTGACGGTGACGACGAGTTCGCTCCCCTCGCAACGCAGCGTACACTCCGTGTGCAAGGCGAGCTTGTCGTTGGGCGCGATGACGTCGAAAACGTAGACGTGGTCGCCATCGGCCGACGCGTCAGCGCGTCGCGCGTTTTTCAGAGGAACCTCGAACGGGCCCAGACGCTTGCGCATCGCGTCCATCTCGCCGCGGATGGCCTTGTGGAAACTGCGGATGAACGACCCTAGTAGTTCGCGCATGCCGGACTACTCTGAATCCGAGGTTGCGATCGAGTGTAGCCACCATCGCGCAGTCCGTTCACGCTTGGAACGCGCCTGGCGCTCGAAGTAGATCTTCATCTGCCCGCCGTCCGCGGTGCGCACATCGAACCAGTGCTTGCGCACATACTGCTCCCCGCCGCCGTGGCTGCACGGCGAAGTTTCTTTCCACTGCTTCACCACGCCCGCGACGGTGTACTCCTGGCCGCGCCAGACGAACTTGCCGGGCAGGCCGGGCTCGCCGCGCGCCATCCCCCCCACGTCGATCGTCCCCTCGACGGGGCGGATGGGTTCGCATACGAATCGCATCGCCATCGGTTAGATCCACTCCACCTGTGGCCCGGGCCGGTCGATCCAGTTCTCAAACGGCGAGCGCGGATAGCCGACCCCCATCGCGGCATAGACCTTGTTTCCCTTCGGGATCGACAAGAGCCGGAGCAGGCCTTTCTCTCGTTCGCACGCGCTGACGAGGTAACCGTATTGGACGCTTCCAAGGCCCATCGACTGCGCCGCGAACGTGGCATTGTGGATAGCGAGTTGGGCGTTGGCTTCGGGGAAGTACATATCGTCCGGGGCGTGAGCGACCACGATGCAAGGGGCGTTGTAAAACACCCGGTCCTCGCCGCGTTCGAGCGCCGCCACCAAGTCCTGGAAATTGGGCACCATCCCCATGGCCTCTCGCACCGCACTGCCCAGCAGAGGGCGCAGCACCGTGCGCACGAGGGGGTTGGCGAGTTGCTTGAGGATCTTTTTGTAGCACCCCACCGTCAGCGTCAGCATCTCTTTGCGCACAGCCCCGTCGTCCACCACCACATAGGACGTCCTGCGCCTATTGTGTGCGCTCGGGGCCAGCGCGGCGGCTTCGATGAGCTTCTCAACCGTCGCGCGATCGACGGGCCGATCATCAAACACGCGCACGGACCGGCGCAGCCGCATCATCTCGAGCACTTGCGCCTCGCTGGGCAAGAGACTCGAATCGATCGGATGAACCCGCTCCTTCAGGCAGCCCGAATGATTGATCGCGCCCTCGCGGCACACCGCCACGCAGTGCCCGCACGAGATGCACTGTTCCAGTCTCCCAGGCGAGGGCGGCGCGCCCTGTTCCCGCTGGACGAGGATCTGCTCAGGGCAAGTCGTCACACATCGCCCGCAACCCGTACATCGTTCCGAATCCACGACTATCGTCGGCATATCGCCTCCTTGGCTCCCCCATTCCCATCTCCCCCTTACCATACCAAGCCACCGAGCTGGATACGAGTCTCATCCGCGAGTTGGGCGGGCCTCCTTTAGATCCCGGGGATTTCGTGTCCCGATGCATCCACATCAGCCATCTTTGGCCATGGAAGCCTCGTCGCACGGGACCGTAGCCCCTGGGTGCAATGAGATTTCTCGCTGCGCTCGAAATGACAGAGAATGTAGCAGGCAACGCCCGTACGCCTCTTCAACCTTCTCATATCCCCAACACTGTCATCTCGACCGCAGGGAGAGATCTCGTAATCCCCGTTCCTCAAGTCTCGTTTAACAGGCCCAAACCGCTCTGAGGACGCAGACCGGCGATGGGCGTATGTCTCGCAGGGACACCACGTCTGGGGGTATACTGACGCGAACGGAAGGGGAAACGATATGAAGGCTCTTATCATTGGCGGAACACGCCATCTGGGCGTGGCCATTGCGCATGAGCTGGCAGCGCATGGCTATGGGGTGCATGCCTTCCATCGCGGTTCGACCACGGCGACGTTGCCGCCGGATGTAACCGAACTGTTTGGGGACGCGCGTGAGGGGGAAGCGCTGGAGACCGTGTTGCGTAACGGCGGTTATGACGCCGTGGTCGATACCATTCTGCAATCGGAGGATCTCGATCGCCT
>JAACEL010000535.1 GCA_011682535.1 Nitrospiraceae bacterium
TCTCGTCCGCCTTGAAATGTCCCTCAATCTTGCTGCTCGGGAACCCATTAAGCGACGCCTCGGTGATCTTCTTGCCGTCCCGTTCGAAGTCCGAGAAAGCGACTATTGCGTGGTACGGGCTTTTGCGTTCCTTGAGGTAGGCTATAACTGCATCGAAGTACTGGATCGCCCGCTTGATGCTGCTGCAGATGATCATGGCCCGCGCCCGTCCGCCTATCTTCCGCCGGGCGAGCACCTGCTCGTGGAAGTGGTCGACCATGATCTCCGCCTTCGTCCGAATGGCGTGGTCGTGCGATTCCACGTATCGCGTGAGCTTCTTCAGCGCCCTCTTCGTATCGAACTCGGGATCATCTTCCACTTCCTTGGCGAGATGACTCCATGTATCGACGGGCGTGTAGTGGGCCAGAACATCCAGGATGAACCCCTCCTGGATCGCCTGCTTCATCGTGTAGCTGTGGAACGGGTGGTGCGGAACCTTCCCGTCGACCGGCTTGCCGGGAATGCCGAAGATCTGCAGCGTCTTGTTCTTAGGCGTGGCCGTGAAGGCAAAGTAACTGGCGTTGGCCAGCATCTTCCGCGACGCCATGATCTTGTTGACCTTGTCCTCGAAGGTCTCCTCCTCGTCTTCCTCGCCGCCCTTGTCTGACAGTGCCATGTGCATCTTCGCCGAGGTCTTCCCGCCTTGGCTGGAATGGGCCTCGTCGATGATGATGGCGAACTTCTTCCCTCGATGCTCGTCGCCGATTTCGTCCAGGATGAACGGGAACGTCTGCACCGTGGAGATGATGATCTTCTTGCCCGCCCGCAGGAATCCGCTTAGTTGCTGCGTCTTGCTGCCCGAATCGCCCGTTACCGCGCCGATCACCGACGACACTTGGGCGAATTGGCGGATCGTGTTGCGAATCTGCTTGTCCAGCACGCGCCGGTCGGTGATCACCACCACGGAATCGAAGATGACTTTGCCGCCATTCTCCAGGCCGATCAACTGATGGGCCAGCCAGGCGATGGAGTTACTCTTGCCGCTGCCTGCCGAGTGTTGGATGAGGTACTTCTCGCCCGCGCCCTTGGCGGCTGCGTCGGCCAGCAGCTTGCGCACCACATCGAGTTGGTGATAGCGAGGGAATATCTGCTTGGGGTGTTTCTTTCGCCCGCGCTCGTCCTTCTCCTCGACGATCTCCGCGTAGTTTTCCAGGATGTCAGTCAGGCCAGGCTTGGTGAGAATCCGCTTCCATAGATAATCCGTCTTCAGCCCGTTGGGGTTGGAGGGGTTCCCGGCTCCATCGTTCCAGCCCTGGTTGAACGGCAGGAACCACGAGTCTTTGCCCTTGAGGTGCGTGCACATCTGTACCTCGTGATCGTCCACGGCGAAATGCACCACGCATCGGCCGAACTTGAACAGCGGCTCGTCCGGGCTGCGGTCCCGCTTGTACTGCCGCACGGCGTCGTCGACCGTCTGTTTGGTCAGCGAGTTCTTCAACTCGAACGTCGCCACCGGCAGACCGTTGATGAAGATACCCAGGTCCAGGGCGAGCTGTGTCTCATCCTGGCTGTAGCGAAGCTGCCGCGTCACGCTGAAGATGTTGGCCGCGTGCAGTTCGACCGCTTTGGCGTTGTCCGGATGAGGCGTGCTGTAGAACAGCTCGATGCTCGCCGGGCCGTGCTTGACACCCTTACGCAACACGTCGATCACGCCGCGCTTAGCGATCTCCGCGTCCAGGCGGTGCAGGAACTGCGTCCGCTTCGGGCAGTCCTGGTCCAACGCCAGGGCCTCGGCGACCTTGGGCTGCGTTGCCTCCAGAAACTCGCGCAGCTTCGACAGGTCAACGACATGCTCGCGGCTGTAGTCGGTGTTACTGCCCTGGACGTAGCCCGCGTCGTTGACGAGCGACTCGACGATCAGCGTCTCCAGCCCTTTTTCGCTCGTATCAGTCGTCGGCATGGGCCACCTCCCCGGCTAAGGCTTCGTCTTCGAGTTCGCCTACTTCGTCCTCCAGCGGCTCGAGCTCTTCAACCATCTCTTCCAGGTCTTCGCTGCCCGGCAGCGGGGCGAGATGTTGCACATCCACTTTGCCTGTTACCACGTCGGCGATGAGCCGAGCGCGATACTCGCGGATAAGGTCGATTTCTGCCTCAGCACGCCCCAACAGTGCATTCAGTTCCTTGGTGTCTTCGTTGATGCTGTCAAGTACTGCCTGCTGCTCGTCTATTCCAGGAAGCACCAGGGGGAACGCACCCAGGGTAGTGCTGTTCGTAGATGCGAGATTTGTAGTCCGCTTTGCCGTCATCTCGAAGTAAATGCGACCGTGCCGTGATGCCATGAGTGCCGCGAGGTAGTCGGGGACAACACGTGCTCGGTCTACCCGAACGGCAAAGACGTGGTTCTGATGAAGGCATCCGGCGACCTCACCGCGCCACACACAGCCACGGCCCAGTTTGTCAATGTCGCCACCCTCCGTCATCAAAACGTCGCCAGGGACAAGCTCACGTCCAGCAATCTCACGGGACGGGACCATCACCGTCTTGACCTTTCGCAAATCAAGTCTTCCGGCTTGCACGTTTGCTACACGTAGGTAAGGCCTCTCCTCCAGGGGCTGGCCTTGATAGTTCTTACCAAGTGTAATGCCAGTCTGTACACGGGCGACCTGCTTCAGACGAATGCGATCCCAATGGTTGGGTATGTCGCCGAGCCAGTCGATGCCGGAGGGTTTGGGGCCAGCGTTGGGGTCGAGGCCGCGTGTCACCGTCCGGTTGATGATGGCCTGCTTCTGTTCGTTCAACACCTCGATCAGCCGCCGCCGATTGCGGATGAATCGGCGGACCTGCTTGTCCAGCCATGCGACATACCGAACGATTGCCTGCTGCTCTTCGTGTGGCGGAATCAGCACCGGCAGCCGCTTGAAATCCGTCCAGTCGAGATTCTGACGCAGGCCAGACCCCATGCCGTAGAAGACCTTTTTCAGGTCATAGCCGAGCAGCAATAGGTGCGCATATTCAGGTGTAAGCGGCTTGCGAGCACGAAAGCACAGGTACGCCGACGTGATGATGCCTCGATCCCTCGCGATGGCAACGCGGATCGTCGTCCAGTCGTTCTGAAGATCGGTGGGCCGAACGATGATGTCGCCGGGATCGACAATCTGATACGTCTCAAAAGACTCTGGAACCAGGCCGTGAAGTTTCTCAGGAGGCTTGATGACGATACGCCCGTAACTGAGCGACAGGACGGTGTCTTCAACCATCCCCCGATTGCGCATCTTTTTCTGCTGCAGGACGGCTCCGCCATGGGCTCGTTCCCAATGGTCCGGAATCGATCCTAGCCAGGATACTTCA
>JAACEL010000146.1 GCA_011682535.1 Nitrospiraceae bacterium
GCGGTAGAGGGCCATCTCTCGAGCCTGTACGCTGGCCGCCACCTGCTGTGCGGTTTGGGCGCGTTGCGCGGGCGTCGGACTCAGGGCGCCTGTCACGTTCGAGCGAAATGAAACCAATGCGCTCATTTTGAATTCCTCCTCTTCACCGATTCAGACAACTACGTCCAGCGTTCCTTCATGGGGGGGGGCGGCGGCCATTGCCACTGGAACCGCACCTTCGATTTCTTCGTCCGCCATGCCTTGGGCGGGGGATCCGCTTGCGGTGCCCGCGGCGCCGGAGTCGTGGCCAACCTGCGCCTGTCCCGTGCCCAGTTCGGAGGCGATGGTGATGCCGGCGATGTCGAGGTCGCTCTGGACGAGGACGTCGCGCAGATTTTGCAGTTCGCCGCCGAGAACCTCGCGCACCGTGGAGTGCGCCGAAACGAGACGGATGTAGAGACCATCGCGCGTGGAGGCGACCTCGAGGTGCAACTCGCCCAGGGACGCGGGCACCAGCTTGATGGTCAGCGTGCGTCCGTCGCGCGAGGTGAGGTAGCGGATGCCACGCACGGTAAATTGGCGCAGTGTGCCGAGGGTGGCGCGCTCGGGGGGCGCCTCGGGCAGACCGGAGGTGTTGACCGTGGCTTCGGGGGCAACGGCGGTGTCGGGCGCAAACTCAGCGGCGTGGGGCCCGGCCAGGATCTGTCCGGCCCCGGCGCCTTGACCGGGCGTCCCGCCCGCTCCCGTTTCAGTACCTGTGGGCGTCTCGCCGGACGCGGACACCGCTTGGACGCGACTGGTCTGGATCGTGACGGTTTCTTCGGACAGGGCGGCGATGTCCTGCAGGACGGCTGCGAGGCCCTCCAACTCCTGTGTCGCGGCCGTTCCGCCGGCCACTGCCGCGGCGAAAGCGGGCTTGGACTCCAGCAGGACGGCGAGTACGGCGCTCTTCTCCGGTGGGCCTTGGGGCAACGGCACGGAGGCGGCGTCGAGCGTGACGGCCTCGGCGATCACCTGCGGCGGAATGCTCTCGAGTGTCTGCGGCGCTTCGAGCTTCACGACGCCGGTGGCAACGCGCGCGGCCGTTTCGACGGTCGAGTTGGCGGCAAGGCGCACGGCGTCGGCCATATAGTCCACCGCGCTAGGGCCGCCCGCCGACTCGACCGTCACACGGGCCACAGGCTCCGCGGTGGCAGCGCCCGTAGCGCTGTCGGCGGAGGCGCGGGGTGTTGCGTCATTCGCGGGGAGATCCGCGGCCGCCCGCTCGGATGTCTCCGGTGCGGAGGCGCGGGCGGTGTCTTGCGCGTGGGCGGCGCGGCCGGTATCTGCCGACGCATCGGACCGGGTTTCCTGGGCAGGGGCGTGGTCGGCTTCGATCTGCTCCGGCCGTCCGGCCTTGGAGGCTTCGACACTGGCGGCGGTCGCGTGTTGGCGGTCGGCGAGCGTCACGGCGAAGTCGCCTCGCGCCAGTTCATACTTATTGCGCGATATGGCCGAAGACGAGATCTCTGGAACCGCGCTGGATGCGGAGGACTGGAATTGCGGAACTTGCATGGCGCTCACCTCCTTTCGGAATGGGGCAGGGCTTGTCTCGCGGGATGATTGCAGTACGCCTGTGGCACGCCTCGAATGGAACGTGAAGGACATGGACAGGGCTTGGAACGGCTGATGCCGTCTGGGACGTGCGGTAGGGGGAGAACTCAGATCGGCTCGTCACAAGAATTCGTGCATGAGGTCTCTCGATAAGTACTCATCGCCTCGTTCTCACTGGGGACCGTGGAAACGAGGGAATACACAAGCTCTTCTTTGCGCCTTTGCGCGAAATCCTCAGATCTTAGGTTGCTGGAGCGCCTCGAGCAGCGGGGCCGCTACGGACGGGTCCATGGTGTCGAGGATCTTGACGCGCTGGCGGCCTTGCATCAACTGCAACACTTTGAGTTGCCTGGTCTGGTGCCAGTCTTTGAGCACTTCGACCGCGTTCTTCGCCTTCATCTTGGCGAGGTCGTCGGCCACGGCCTGAAGACGCTCTTGTTGAGCCTCATCTTCGGCGTCCAGCATGCTGTGCAGTTCGGTTTGAATGGCGACGATTTCGGTTCGGAGCGCGTCGAGGTCGGCCTGCATCTGTTCGATGCGCTTCTCGCGTTCGTCGAGCGCGTCTTCACGGCGGTCGAGTTCGCTTTCACGCTGTTTGATAGCGTCGACGAGAAAATCGATGCTGCTTGGCTCCGGCTTGAGCACGACCGTCTTGGCCGTGTGGCCGCTTCGCAATTTCTCCAGGCCTTCTTTGCTGAGATAACCTTTCAACGCAGCCGGCACGAGCACGGCAGCCAGAAAGGCAATCAACGCAGGCACTAAGTATAGAACCACCTTCATCCTATGGCCGCCTCCCCTTCGCGTTCTCCAACGCGTACGCGCTCGCGAGCGGCCCGCTGCACGACTTTTCGCATCGCCGCTGCATTCGTGGCCGTCTCATCCACCAGTTTCTGTTCTTCCTTACGCACTTCTGCCTCGTAAGCCGCCATTTTGCGGTCTTTGAGCTTCTCGACCATCCGCCGCCGCTTCATGGCGTCCTCCAACTCGTCACGACGCTCCGCCGCCACGCCCTTCAACTGCACGATCTCGGCGTCTTTCTCATCCATAAGACGCGCCAGTCGTCGCTCATACTGGTAGTATAGCCGGATCTCGCACACATCGAAACGTTCACGTGCGCGCTCGCCGGCGGCCTGCAGCGTCAGGACGCGCTGGTCCGCCAGCGCTTGGCGCTCGGACTTGGCCCAATCGACCTGACGTTGCGCGGTGGCGAATGCCTGGGCGCGCAGGTCTTCCTGAAGCTGCCGCACGCGAATCAGGGCGTCGTACTGTACGGGGCGTCTCGCCATGGCGTCAGACCCCTCCGTTCCTGGGCGACTCGGTAAGGGCCACGCGCATCTCGCCCTCAATCGAGCCGAACTCGGTAAACTCGAACAGGCCTTGCTGAAGAAAGGCGTTGAGGCCCGCCATCAGACGCATCGACTTGTCGATCTCGGGGTTGCTGCCTTGTACATAGGCGCCGATGTTGATGAGATCCTCTGCGTCGCGGTGGACGGCGAGGTAGCGCCGAATCTGCTGGGCGAGGGCTTGGTGCTCTTCGGAGGTGACGTCGTTTATGACGCGGCTGACGCTCTGCAGCACGTCGATGGCGGGGTAGTGGGCGCGTGAGGCCAGGTCGCGGGACAGCGCGATGTGGCCGTCGAGGATGCTGCGCGTAGCGTCGCCGATCGGGTCGTTGAGGTCGTCGGCTTCGACAAGTACGGCGTACATGCCGGTGATGCTGCCGGTGGCGGACGTCCCCGCGCGCTCGAGGAGCTTGGGAAGCACGGAGTACACGGAGGGCGGATAACCTCGGGTGGTGGGCGGCTCGCCCACGGCCAGCCCCACCTCGCGCTGGGCCATGGCAAACCGAGTCACGGAGTCCATCAACAGCATGACGTCGGCGCCTTGGCCGCGGAAGTACTCGGCAACCGCCGTGGCGGTGTAGGCGCCTTTGATGCGGCGCAACGCGGGTTCGTCGGACGTGGCCACGACGACGACGGCGCGCTCGAGACCTTCGGAACCCAAGTCGACTTCGATGAAGTCGCGCACTTCACGGCCGCGTTCGCCTATGAGTGCAATGACGACGATATCGGCGTCGGTATTGCGGGTGATCATGCCCAGCAGCTTGCTCTTGCCGACGCCGCTGCCCGACATGATGCCGACACGCTGGCCTTTGCCGCAGGTAATGCAGGCGTCGATCGCGCGGATGCCCGTGCCGATGGGTTCGAGTACGCGCTGGCGCTCGAGGGGCGGCGGAGCGGACGCGTGCAAGGGGACGGGTTTGAGGCCCTGTGGCGGGGGGCCGCCGTCGATGGGATTGCCCATGCCGTCGAGCACGCGGCCCAGCAGGTTGGGGCCGACGCCAATGGTTTCGGGACGGTGCGTGGGGACGAGCATGCTGCCCGGGCCGACGCCGCGCACGCTGTCGAGGGGCATCAGCAGGATCCGGTCGCCCCGGAAACCGACGACTTCGACGGCAACGCGTTCGCCGCCACCTTGCGGCTGCACGTAACACCGATCGCCGATGCACATCGGGGGACCGGTGGCTTCGATGGTGAGGCCGACGACGTCCACAATCCGCCCATGCGCGGCAACGGGGTCGGCGGCGCGTACGCGGTCGCAATGGCCTCCCAGATCCAGCGGGGACACAGCCTAAACCTCACCGGAAGCGTCGGAGGAATCGCGGAGAATCTGCATGATGGTGTCGAGTTGCACCGACATCCGGGCGTCGACCTGCATGAGTTCCGACTCCACGATGCAACCACCGGGATCGACGGTATCATCGGCTTGGACGACGATCTGGCGGACTTCTTCGAACTCTTCGAGGAGCGTGATGCGTTCGTTGCGCATGGCGTCAAGGTCGGCGGGGTTGACGCGCACGACCATGGTCTCGCGATCGAGCAGATGGGTGAGGGCGCGCCGTACGGTGGCTCGCACAACGTCGCGGCCGGTTTCGACCTCGCGCTGCACAATCTGCCCGGCAATGGCCACGGCCAGTTCCAGAACCTGAGGTTCGAGGCCGTCAAGAAACCGCTCGCGGGCGTCATGCATGGCGCGCGCGGCAGCTTCCAGGGCGGCGGCCGATTCGGCGACCGCTTCGCGGAACTTGGTCTCCCCCGCCTCTTCGCCGCGGCGCATGCCTTCGGCGTGAGCGGCGCGGACTTTTTGCTCGGCCTCGTCGCGCGCGGCGGCGAGCACCATCTCGGGAGTCAGGTCTTCGCCGGCCTTGGACGTCTCGCCCCTCATCTCTTCGAGCGCTTCGCGCTCGTACACGGATAGCGTGCGCGGCAGGTGGGTCATTGCGGTCATTTTGTACACGTTGGACAAGCGGTTGCTCCCTCGGGGCTTACTTGGGCCACCGGGAATGGTACTACACGACGATCTCGTCCTCGCCACCACCGCCGCGGCCCTCGATGATCAGGTCGCCCGAATCTTCGAGGCTGCGGATGGTGCCGACGATCTTCTGTTGGGCCTCTTCGACGTTTTTTAGCCGCACGGGCCCCATAAACTCCATCTCTTCTTCGATCATCTCGCGGGCTCGGGCAGACATATTCTTGAGGATCTTCTCTTTGACATCGTCGTTGGCGGTCTTCAGGGCCAAAGCGAGATCCTTGCTCTCCACGTCGCGCAACACACGCTGGATGCCGGCATCGTCGACGTAAACGACGTCATCGAAGGTGAACATCAACCGGGCGATCTCGTCGGCCAACTCGGGGTCGCGCTCTTCGAGATCGGCCATGATGGTCTTCTCGGCATTGCGGTCGATGCGGTTCATGATCTCGGCGACTTCTTTGACACCGCCCGCGAATGTGAAGCCTTGACTGAAAATGGAGGCCATCTTGCGTTCGAGCACGCGCTCGACTTCGCGCACGATCTCGGGCGGGGTGCGGTCCATGGTGGCGATCCGCATGACGACGTCGGCCTGGACGTCGTTGGCTAGCGCGGAGAGGATCATCGCAGAGACCTCGGTGTCGAGGTGGGCGAGAATCAGCGAGATGGTCTGCGGGTGCTCGTCCTGGATGAAACCGGTGATCTGGGCCGGGTCGGCGCGTTTGAGGAACTCGAACGGCACCTCTTGCAGGCTGCTTTGGAGTTTGGTCAACACTTCGAGTGCACGGTCGGTTCCGAAGGCCTGTTCGAGCAGGTCGCGCGCGTATTCGACGCCACCCTGGGCCATGTATTGCTTGGCAACGCTCATTTCGTAAAACTCGTCGAGGACACGCACACGCAATTCGGAATCGATGGAACCGAGGCTGGAAATGTCGAGGGTGATCTGCTCGACCTCGTCTTCGGAAAAGGAGGACAAGATACGCCCGGCAACGTCGGGGCCGAGGCAGGCCAGCAAGACGGCGGCCTTCATCTTGCTCGGGTATTCTTCGTACTCGAACTCCATCGACCCGCCTTCCTCAGACTGGAAATCCGGCCAGAAACCGCCCCTTCGGCCTAGCACTGCTGGATTTCTTCACGGCGCGGCCGACTGGGACTATTGACACTGCTCTGCTTACAGCATACGCTCCACCGCGCAACATGTCCATGGGACGGATTCTGACTCCAAATCGCCCGGAAAACTCCGCCGTGGCGCGCGCGTCAAGCTCAGCCGCGCACTCATACCAAACACGACACCTACCCGCCGGCGGCGCTGAGTAAACAATCTACGATCGCCGCAACTACAGGCCTCGTCTGGCACTTCGGGCGCGCCACAATAAGTCCCCGCCCCGCGGGGCACCCGGCTTCCGGGGTTCTGGCCGCGCCCCTATTCCTCCTCTTGCACCATCCAGGAACGGATCAGCGACGCGACCACGTCGGGATTCTCGCGTGAAATGCGGTTCACCTCGCTGAATACCTCTTCACGCC
Organism: Nitrospiraceae bacterium; assembly: GCA_011682535.1. Taxonomy (GTDB): domain Bacteria; phylum Hydrogenedentota; class Hydrogenedentia; order Hydrogenedentales; family SLHB01; genus JAACEL01. The sequence continues at coordinate 6,406 of JAACEL010000146.1, forward strand.
GCTGGTCTTCGGTGGACATCTTTGGCATATCCAAAGACGCGCCTTCCTCTGTCCTCGAGGGCACCACAATAGCCCGGCGCAAGATTCGGCGCGCCAGCCAGAACAGCAACAGGATCAGGGCCACTTTGCCCGCGTTCATCACATATTGTAGCACCGTTTCAATGAGCCTTGCGCGCTCGATAGCCTCGAAAGCGGTCCGCGCTTCGGCGAGCCGCGTAATATCGAAGGGGTGGTCGCTGATGGTTACCGTAGTGGGGATTTGGCCGTGGCCCACCGCCGCGATGACGTGGTTCTCCCACTTGGTTTTCTGCTCTTGGGTCAATGGCACGTATTCGGTCCGCGGTTTGCCGTCAGCGTCCAGCACCGGATTGCCGTCGGCGTCCAGCGCAGGCTTAGTGTCGCCTTCGAGAATCACGCTCACGGCGTAACTCTTGACCTCGCCGGGCGATTTGATCGTTTCGGTCTTGGTGATGGTGGGCTCGAAGTTCTCGGTGGTTTCTTCGAGCAGGTCGGTGGTGGTGGCGCCGCCTGGGGCGGCGCCGCCTTCGGGCAGGTTCTCGGTGGCTCCGGCCGCGCCCCGGGGCAGCGCTTCGACGGTCTTGGTTTCGTTGGTGATCGTCTGCGCGCTGAGTACGGCGCCGTCTTCAGACTTGGTCTTGCTCTCGGTCTGCTGATCGAAATCGACATTGGCGCTAACGCGGACGACGGCGCGGATACCCAAGTCGGCGAAGTCTTTGCGTATACGATCTTCGCGCTGTTTCTCCAGTTCGGCGATAAAGGTGAGCTTGTTATTGGCGATGGAGGCGAATTCGCTGGTGGCGGGGAGATAGAGCGTTTCGCCTTTGGTGGTCATGAGCGTGATGTTGTCAATGCTGAGATAGGGCCCGCCGAAGCTGCTGATGGTGTGCAAGACGCCTTGAATCTCGGAGTCGGTGAGGCGGCGGCTGACGTCCAGGGTAACGGCGGCTTTCGTGGGTTCTTGTTGCGCGGTGAAGAGTTCCTCTTTAGCCTCACGAATGAACACGAATGATTGGTTGACGAAGCTGAATTCGTTGAGATGGCGGCTGAGTTCGCCTTGCACGGCGCGCATGTACTTGACGTCGTGCAACATGCGATTGGTCATCAGGCCCTGCTGCTCGAAACTCTCGAACCCGGGGGCCGCGCCGTGGCTGGAGGGCAGCCCCTCCGCGCTGACGGCAACTTTCATGTCGCTCAGGCGGGATTGGGGCACGAGGATGGTGCGTCCCGCGTCTTCGAGCTTGTAGGAGACGCCGGCCTGGCTGATGATGTCGGTAATTTGGGTGGTTTCTTTTGGAGGAACGCCATCGTACAGGCGCACGTACTGGGGCCGGCTAGCCGTCACAACCATGAAAACGACGAGGCCGATGGTGGTGAGCGCGGCGAGCGCCAGGTTGACGCGGGCGCTTAACGACAGGCGTTTCCACGCCTGCACACTGCCAATAAGAAGCTGGCGCAGGAAATCCACGGGCAATTCCTCGCTGTGTGCGGTTCGACCCCCGCCGGGCTCGAACACGCTCATGGTCTACTCCCGGCGGCCTTGACCTCCGGGCGTTGGCTCTCCTTCCAAGTGCCACTACACACGCACCCTTCGTGCGCTTGCGCCCGCACGTGCTTGCGCCCGGATCCGTCCCGCCGGCGCGACCGGCCTCACGAAACCCCGCGCGAAAGCGGGTGGACTCCACGAACGGGGGCGTCCCGCAACGTCCCGGTCCGGGGGGTGATGCTGCTTCCCGACGGTTCCACTCCCGTCAGGATTCAAATGTTACCTCCGCGCGTCAGCCGACCGACGCCTAATGGTACGTCCGCCGTGCCATATGGTTGAGAGGGATGTGCGCGGCCTGCTGCGGCGCTCGAAATCCCCTGCCAACCAACGGATAACTCACTCACACGATACGCAGTACTGCTCCAGGTGGCGCGTACAACATTACCCCTTCGCGGGGACACGCCTGCCGTCCGAACCGTGCCGCTAGACCTGCATCCGCATGATCTCTTCGTATGCGGCCACGACTTTGTTCCGGACAGTCATCATGGTTCGGAAGGCCACGTCGGCCTTTTCCACCGCCACCATGGTCTGGGTGACATCCTTGATCTCGCCGGCCACCAATTGCCGGATGGTCGTATCCGCCTCGTTCTGGAGGCGTTGCACTTCGCCGACCGCTTCTTGCAGAACGTCTTTGAACGATGGCGCGTCCGTCTGAGGCGCCCGGGGCTTCGCGGTGCGAAGCTGTCCCGGATCGACCGACGACGGCCGAAGGCCAATCTTCGATACGTTCATCGGGTCAACAGGCATTGCTCACTCTTTCTACTGCTGGATGATCTCCAGCGCCTTCTGATCCATGCGCTTGCCCGACACGAACACCGCGATGTTCGCGTCGTAGGCGCGTTGTGCCGAAACCAGATCTACCATCTCCACCGCTACGCTGATGTTGGGATACTGCACGTACCCGGATTCATCGGCATCGGGGTGGCTGGGGTTGAATACGGTGCGGAAGGGGGCGTCGTCCAACTCGATGCGCTCGACGCGTACACCCAATCGCTCCGGATTGTACCCCGGTTTCAACTGCTCGCCGCGCAGCACGGCAAGCTGACGCCGGAAGGGGCCGCCTCCCGCCGTCCGCACCGTATCTACGTTGGCGATATTTTGGGCGATCACGGTCATTCGCGTCCGCTGGGCCTTGAGCCCGCTTACCGCGATGTCACGTGCCGACACTGGCTGTATCATACCTCAATCCTCTAACGAAGATCTTGTAGCATACTCTTGATCTGCTCGAATCGCTTGACCAAGAGGCTTCCATAAGTCGTGTAACGGCCGGTGTTCTCCGACAATTTTACCATCTGATCGTCTAAGTCGACTTTATTATAGTCATTCTTAGACAAAAATGCAAGACGTTCGAATTGTGGAGGAGTGGCCAACTTGTCGAAATGGCGGGGTCGCGTCCTGCGGAGTTGGAGGCGCCCCTGACCTTCGACAAGCTTACTCAGCGTCTTCTGAAAGTCCATCTCAGTCGGGTTGAAATTCGGGGTGTCGACGTTCGCGATGTTGTTCGCGATGATTCGGTGGTTCTCACTGGCCACCCTCATGCCGGCGATCAGCAATTGCCCCGCGTCTATTCCCGACAATGCGCTCACCTGTTTCCTCCTTTCGATCGGTGAAGGTTATCCGTTGAAAGCATGAGAGCAAGCCATGTGCCACAGAATCCCGTATCCACAACCAGTTGCGGTGAAAGAACCTACGGCGCACGCCCCAGGGCCGTGCAGACCGGAGAACGGGGAAGAAGGTTCCATGCCGGGATCATTCTGCCCAGTCGCGGGTTTGAAGGCTCGTCTTCCTCCGAACGTTGGGTTGCGCGTTGTGGCGCGCCCGAAGTACCCGGGTAGGCGGGGATTACGGCAACACAAGGTTGCTCAGCCACGCTGGCGCCAAATGGGTGAGCGTCGTGTCGGGTCCAAGGGAGCGAGGCTGAGCTTGCCGCGCGCGCCACGTGGTAGTTTGCCGGCGATTGCGGGTGGAAGTATGGCTTACAGTCTGTTAGCCTGAGAGGGTTGGCGCACAACCGGGAAGTGCAACAAGAGGTGGAAAACGAGGAGGTCAAAGTGGATATGCTGTCAAGAATAATCCTTCTGGCTCTACTGGTTGCCGTGGGGGTCAGGGTGAGGACGGCGTGCGCCGCCGAAGCCCCGCTGATCCGGAAACTGGGGACGATCGACTGCGACATGGTGGAGACGACACCGGTGGTATTCAAGGGTAAGCTGCTGCGGTTCGAGTATGTCCGCGCAGAACGCTACAAGCCCAACACGACGGGGGATTCGTATTTCCGCTTCATCGACGTGGCCACGGGTGAAGCGACGCCGGCGTTCGCCAAGGGCTATCACCTGGGGGCGGCGCACGTGGAGGGCGACACGGTGTATGTGTACGGGGTCGACGAGTGGGGCGGCTCGCACATGCACGTGTTTTGGTCGAAGGATCTCGAGACGTGGGAAGATGCCACGGCGTTCGAGTTGCCGGGATGGAAAA